>CAYMGZ010000047.1:0-435 GCA_964390095.1 uncultured Lachnospiraceae bacterium
AAATTAAAGATCGTTTTATGCTCTGTCTGGACAAGTTTGGTTCTGGCCGGTTTGCTTGGCTCCCTTCTGCCACAGCCCCCGGCCGATGCGGATTCCGGCTATTCCGTTCTTTCCTGTGATGGCAAAGGCAAGGAAAGCCCACTGGAAGAGATGGATGAATTATACTGATCTGTCCGGTTGGAATGAGCCATACCGCTCATTATAATATCTTTTGATATCTTCTCTAAATCTATAATTCTTTGACAGCTCACACAGATAATACGAATCTAAGACCATTTCACGGCTTTCCGCCCTGTCTGGGCTGTCGTCCTCTATCGCACAGGCCCACACCATAAGCGCATAGCCGAGGGAATTCATTTTCCCGCACGAAAGCTCGTAGGAGATCCCCTTGCGGCTTAGGTCAACGGACTTCTGGCATTTTGCCAGGTTCCCAAG
>CAYMGZ010000047.1:445-12096 GCA_964390095.1 uncultured Lachnospiraceae bacterium
AGCGCAGTGCCACATCACTGGCCTCCATGCTCTTTAACACAGCCTCATAGACTGCCTCCGCCTCCTCGTCGTATTGCAGCCGGCGCAGCAGGAGCGCGATCTGGTTGATCAGCCCCATCTCCGCCTTCATCGGGGCACGGTAAAACGACCCTCCCCGCAATTTTTTTATGTCTGGGATCCCCCCTGTCTCCACATCCTTTGCAATGTGGTAGCTTTCCCCCAGAAGCTTCCAGCATCTTTGAAGCATCTCCAAACAGGACACATTCCCCTGCCGGAATTCCACCACATCCCTTATATATAGGATGATCCTCTGGTTTTCGGTATTCTCCATGTCAAGTTGGTTCTCCAAGGTCCTCGTCAGCTCCCCTGCCCTTTCATACTCCTTCCTGCTCATGCAACGCTCAATCTCATCCTTAAGTTCAAGTACCTCAAAGGAATCCGAAACTACAAACGCATTGTAACGCCCCTTGTCCGAATCAATCTTATCCATCAGGAGCCTGAAATTCCTGCCGTGGGGCGACGTGCGTTTTACCTCGATCTGCCAAAGCGTCTTCTGGCTCTGGTAAACCCCCTCGACCATCTCTTCCCGCGTCATCCCCTGCGCCATGCGCTCACTCCGTATGAATTCATAATCCAGATGGTAGGATTTTTGATAGCATTTTACAAAAATGGATACCGGTGGATCCGGGCAAAGGCCGGATTTCACATATATGTGCCGGAGCGCCTCAAGATAATGCCCGTAACGCCCGGAAAGCACATCCCAATCCCGCTGCCACGCATAAGGGAGCTCACTGTTTTCCTCTTTCATTTTCCCCAAAATTTCCATTGCCTTACCGCAGCAGGCAAGCAGGCGCTCAAGCATCGGCGGCAGGAAGGCCGAGATGCCATAGTCGCGCAGCTCCTCCACCGCCTCCTCACACATCCCGTATGCTTCCGGCACATTCCCCTGCTCCAGTTCGATATATGACAACAGCCAGGCACATTTTGCAAAAACCTTCGCATGCTCCTGTGCGTCCGTAAAATGCTTCCGGATATAGGCCATGCACTCCCGCAAAAAACCCGGCAATGTCATGCCCTCCCTGCCCCATGGCCCATTTGGCTGGCTTTCCTGCCCCACGGGCTGCCAGTTTTCATCCCATATTTTTTTCCGGAGCGCCGCAGTCCGCATCCCGCACCGTCGGCTCCGCGCCTCAAGCTCCAGCCTCGCAATCGCCAAAAGGTTTTCCATCTCCACGGTTGAGATCACGAAATATTCCAGTTTCTTCTCCCACCAGCCAGGCAGCGTCAAACCTGCCGCAAGAAGCAGCTCCCGCATCGCAGCCTCCGGCTTCCCGTCAATCCAGTACGCCCATTCTGCCAGTATGCGGTGCCAATACATTTCGCGCACCCGCGCCTCATGTTCCGGCTTTGTGCCCTCCTTCCCATCCCTCCCCAAAAGCTTTGCAAATTCCTTCCGGTATCTCCCTGCATTCTCCCGGTTCCTCCCCTGTATGCTCCTCTCAAGCCTGTCGCAGGTTTCCTCCAAATGATATGCCTCCCACGGCAGGATGACTTCCTGCTTATCCGTTGATTTCCCCAGACGCTGAAGCACAATGTCCAACAAAAGCTTGTCCGCCTGCACGTTCCCCCGCTCAAGGTCGCTCAGTGCCTGCTTTGAACATAGCCCACGCCCAAGCTTTTCCAATGAAATCTTTTGCTTGGTACGTATCTGGTAAACCAGCTTCCCTAACGCAATATAAGACATTCCATCCCCCTTGACATATTTGTATATATTCATTATGCCATGTCCTGTCATATATGACCATATCCCTTGTGCAAGGTTCTTTTGTCAAAATTGAACGTAAAATCATACCAATACGCCAATCTCCTTTAAGTAGCGCCGCAGCGCATCCTTCCATTCGGGCAGCCTGCAAAAGCCTGCGCGGTCAAGCGACGCTTTGCTTAAGCGGGAATTTTTCGGGCGTACCACGGGCGATAAGTATTCCTCCGACTTGATTGGCACGATTTTGGCAGAAAGCCCCGCCTGGCGCATCACTTCCTGCGCCAACTGCGCAAAGCTGCAGACCCCCTCATTGGTCGCGTGGTAAATCCCATATTTTTCCGTTACTATCATATCACATAAAAGTTCTGCTAAATCTGCTGTATAAGTTGGGGAGCCAACCTGGTCATCAACCACGCGGATTTCCTCCCGCTCTTTGCCAAATTCCAGCATGATCCTCACAAAATTTTTCCCGTTCTTTCCAAAGGCACACGAGATCCGGACAATGAAATACCGCGCGGTACACCCCATCAGCACAAGCTCCGCATCGCGCTTGGATTCCCCGTATACATTGAGCGGCCGTGTCGCGGCATCCGTCTCATAGTACCCGTCCCCCTCGCCGGGGAACACATATTCCGTGCTGATCAGCATAACCTTCGCGTCGATGTCCCGGCAGCTTTTTGCAATGTGTTTTGTCCCTTCCACATTGACCGCCCGGCAGAGCGCCCTCTCCGATTCCGCGCGGTTGACATCCGTGTATGCCGCACAATGGATGACCGCATCCGGATGTACTTTTTCTATAAACCGTTTCGTTTCCTTTTGGTCGGTAAGGTCAAACTCCGCCCTTCCTGCCCCGATGCAAAAAATCCCCCTCCCCTCCAAACATTTTTTCACATCATGGCCCAACTGCCCGGTAATCCCCGTCACCAAAACACGCATCACACGCTTCTCCTTTCTTCCAAAATGCGGCAGGCCGGACATCACTTTTTTGCCGGCAAACCCGATTTTTTTGTTTCTATCATAACACTTTGCCCCTGCTGATTCAATTATATTCTCCGGAAGCCAAACGTTTACCAACCACCCGAAACAGAATAATCCTTGCATTTTCCTTTTTCCTGTGTTATAGTAACAACGGCCGGAGCGCTTTTAAACCAAGCGTATCCAAATAACCAACCCGAGTGTTCGAGACCTTCCACTCGTAAAACAAAACTAAAGGAGAACAAAATCATGAAAAACAAAAAAGTGCTGTACCTCGTACAGGGCGCGGCGATTGCCGCCATCTACGTCGTCTTGGTCATCCTTTTTCACTACTGGGGCTTTGGGCCAATCCAGTTCCGCATCGCGGAGGCGCTGACCATCCTCCCCTTTTTCACCCCCGCTGCAATACCGGGGCTTTTTACCGGATGCCTGCTCGCAAACCTTTTAGGCGGCGCGATCCCTGCCGACATCATTTTCGGCAGCCTCGCAACCCTTATCGGTGCACTGGGATCCTACGCCCTGCGCAAACATAAATGGCTTGTCCCCCTCCCCCCGATTGCCGCGAATACATTGATTGTCCCGTTCGTGCTGAAATTCGGATATGGCGTAAAGGAAGCCATCCCGTACATGATGCTTACGGTGGGTCTTGGCGAGGTGATTGTATGCGCCGTCATCGGGCTGGTACTCCTAAATGCCCTTGCACCGCTCAGACAGCGTATTTTTGGTACAAGCCTGTCCTATTAAACATACAAAACACATCTGGGAAAAACAGGAAAATTTCCGTTTTGCGGATACCATGGCCTGCACCGGAAGGAAAGGATATATATGCATACTACCGAATCATCCGAAAACTATCTTGAAACCATATTGGTCTTAAGCCGCCGCCTTCCGGTCGTGCGCTCCGTTGACATTGCGAATGAGCTTGGCTTTAAAAAATCCAGCGTCAGCATCGCCATGAAAAACCTGCGGGAAAGCAAACATATCACCGTGACCGATGCCGGTTTCATCTATCTGACCGAAAGCGGCAGGCAGATTGCGGAAATGATCTATGAACGGCATGAACTGCTTTCCGCCTGGCTGACAGAACTTGGGGTCCCGGAAAACATTGCCACGGAGGATGCCTGCCGCATTGAGCACGTCATCAGCCCGGAAAGCTTCCTGGCGATCAAGAAACATGTAAAAGGACTGTAGGCTTATGCCCCAGTCCTTTTTTCCCGCCGCCGGATCAGGATATTTCCCGTTTTACAGCCTCAGCCGTTGCCTGCGCAGTTCCATGTCTTTCTCAAATTCTTCCTGTGTCATGGCCGGGTCCCTGGCCGCCTTCCATATTTCACACGGCATCTGCCCGCACCCCGCACAATTTGCAAATTTCTTCTTCCTCACGGCACAGGCGTAAATGGCACATACCTGCCCTTCCGGCATATAAAACGGCTTTCCCGAAAGCCTATCGCAGCCCTTACATTGCCCGCCATAAAAACCACATTTTTCACATTCCGCACCACAACAGCTAAGCCGAAGGATCTCCCTCTGCCGTTTTTTTGGGAAACCGGCAAGCACCAATTTATAAGATTTGTCAAGCAAATCCTTCAAAAGATCATCCGGCACCTCCCCGTTTGGGTTGACCGAATTCCAGTGCTGCTTATTTGAATAATATCCCGGCACAATGTCCTTATACTGGGAACGCAAAAACTCACCCTCCGCAACCTCCAGCTTTAAGTTGATGTAATATGGTTTATCCTCCCTGTCCAGGCAGATTGCCGCAAACATCTTATCCCCCAACTTATAACGTACCCAGTTCCAGTCCGCCTGCAAGTCCTTCACCACACCCCGCTTGCCAAGTAAATATGAATCAATCCATGGATATTTCATTTTTTGCTCCGATCTAAGTCCCGCGGAACCCCTCCGCGGCCTTTATAATTTTCCTGCATTTTTTTCAGAATTTTCCCAATCTCCCCGCGGAGTGCCTCCGGTTCTAAAAGCACCACTTTGTCCTGAAAGGTAAAAAGCCAGGCCAAAAGCGATTCCCGGTTTGTATAATCCGCATAAAACAGCAGCCTCCCATCTTCCTGCTCCTCATAGCAGCATGGCCCGAACTCCTCCACCAACCGCCATTTACAATCCGGCTCAAACAATGCCTTCACTTTTATCCCGCCCGGAAAAATCCTCTCATCGCTTAAGTCCGGAAACGGAACCTGCCGTTTTCCGAAGACCGTACCACAGACCTTTAGCTCCCCCATGCGGTTCAGTTTGAAAAGCCGGAAATCCTCCCTTTTTTTGCACCACCCCCAGACATACCAGCTCGACCACTTAAAAACAAGATAATATGGTTCGACCACCCGCACGCCCTCTCCGCCTGGCGCGTAATAAAAAAACTCCACCTCATTCCTTTTTGCAATGGCCAGACGGATTTTTTCAATCTTTGGCGCAAGGGCATCCTTATACCAGGAGGAAAGATCGATCAGCACGGATTGGTTCCCCACCATAAAATCCGAGGAACCAACACAGAGTTTTTCCATCAGCCTGGCATAATGGTTTGTTTTGCTGACGCTGTCAAGGCTGCGCAGACCCGCCAAAATATCCTGCATTTCCGCATTGGTAAGCAGCGCGCGCTCCATCTTGTAATTGTCCATGATCGATATCCCCCCACCACTGCCCTGCCTTGTCACAAGCGGGATCCCCGCTTTGCATAGATCCTCGATATCCCTTTGGATTGTCCTCCTTGAAACTTCAAATTTCTCTGCCAGTTCCGGTGCCGTGGCACTCTCCTTTTGCAGCAGGACGGACAATATCCCAATCAGCCTGTCAATCTTCATAAGCGCCCCTTCCCATATATGGTACAAAACCAAACATGACACCTATATGTCATGTTAAAATTTTTTTATATATCCATCCAAAACTCCAAAAGCCCCACCAAAAAATTTGCCAAAAACAAGACGGCCAAACAGAACTTTTTTCATTCCTGTCTGGCCGTTTTCTCATCCCCACAATTTCCAAGAAACCTGCACACCCTTCCCTCTCTGCTCTCCATACAACAAATTCTTCCGGCAGGAACCAACCGGCTTTCCTGCCTGCATCTTACAACTTTTCTTTCTCGATGGCATTGGCTGCAAAATGCCGTTCCGGCACAATTTTTTCCAATATGCCGCAAATATAGTTTTCCATCTCCTGCTTCTTGCGCCCTAGCGAAACCGCTAGTTCCCCGTGCAGCCTTTCCTCCGCCTGTTTCAAAAAGCGCTCGCTTGCCGCCGTCATCTTCTTTCCCTGTTCCACGCGGGAACGCCTGTCCGCGTGCAGCGTCTTAATCACGCGCACCCACTCGCTGCATTGCCCGGAAGAAATTGCCTGCCTGCACTTCTCATCAAGTTCCTTGCGGTCTGCTGCCGTAATCGGCGCAAGCATCGGGATATCCCCGATCAGTTTCTTGGCCTCCGCCTCGGTCAGAATCCGCCTGCATTTTAAAGTATCCCCGGATTCCACCGGACTGTAAACGGTTGCATTGCTGTCATACACCGGCTTTAAAATATAATATTCCTTTTTCTGCCCGGTCCCCGGTACGTCCATCTGCGTAAATCCTGCCACACGGCATACACCGTTCGTACCATGCGAAATAAAGTCTCCTTCTGCAAACATAGCCACACTCCTATCTGTAAGCTTCTGCGTCTCCATGTTCCTCAATTTTATTTTATCAAACTTTTTATAATTTTGTAAGACTTTTTTCAGTTTCCCCCTCAATTTCAGCACAATTGCCAATCTCTGCCAGAAATGCCTTGTGCATTTTCACCATAATCACAAAAGCTTTTCCTGGCCTGATCATACAATTTGGGATATTTTCTTGAAAACTTTGCCCCAAAATGATAAAATCATAGTAAAATCCATAACAGGAACGCATACGGCAGTCCTGTTTTAACATGGCAAAAATACCTGACAGGAAATTTTATTTGCCACCATATGGCAGAAGAACGGAGGAAAAAACTCCTCGGTACAGAAACCAAAAGTTCCGCGTTTGAACAACTTTTAGACCGGTATCGCAGCCTGTTAAATGTCGCCGCGCTTGCCGGATATACGGAGGAAGACGTAAAAGCATGGCATCCACAGGGCGAGGTCAAAAAATCCGCCCCGCTAAAAAAAGAGCTTTCCAGGCAGAATAGAAGGATTTTTTTCTTTTCCTTCTTTGCTTCCCTTGCCGTATCCTACCTTTTTATGTCCATATGGCAGCACCAACTCATCATGCTTGCCATCCCCTGCATCCTTATCTGCCTGCCCCTGCTGCGTTCCTACCTGCGCTGCGAGCAAAAAAGCACTTGCAAATATTATGATACGGAAGCATTCCTTATGTTGCGCGCCCTTTCCGACCAATACTTAAAAAGGCATTTTAACAGTATTTTCCTTGCCTTTGGCATGACATCCCTCAATTTTCTTACACAACTTGCCCTTTAATTCCGCCCCTGTTGGCCAGTTTGCCGCTTTTATGCGCAACATTGGTGTTCCCTGGGCTTTCACCTACGGCAACCATGATACCGAAAGCCTTGCAACCACCTCGGAGCAGGGATTGGATGCACTCTACCGCTCCCTCTCCTACAAAACCTCCGGCACCCTCCTCCACCCTTACACCCAACCGGATATTTCCGGGCGCAACAACCAGCTGATTGAAATCCGCAACCGTGACGGCAGCCTGATGCAGGCGCTCTTCCTGATTGATTCCAATACTTACACCGGCGAGGGGTTCAATGTCTACGACTACATCCACGATGACCAGGTGGACTGGTATGCCGGGGAGGTTGCGCGCCTGAGCCGTGAGGAAGGGCACACCATCCCTTCCATGGTATTTTTCCACATCCCGCTCCAGGAATACCGCACGGCATATGAACTGTATGAGCAGGGCAGTGATGAGGTCACTTACTTTTTTGGTGAGAACGGCGAGGAAATGATTGACAAGGTCTGCTGTTCCGACTACCCAAGCAAACTTTTTGATACCATGCTCGCCCTTAACAGCACAAAAGCCACCTTCTGCGGGCACGACCATTACAACAATATGTCCCTGGAGTACAAAGGGATCCGGCTCACCTACGGCATGAGCATCGATTACCTTGCCATGCCGGGGATTGAATATGATACCGCCCAGCGCGGTGCGGAATTGATTACCCTGCACGCGGACGGCACGTTCACGCTCACACAGATCCCGCTCACCACCATACCATAACCGTGTGCCACACGTTTTATCATGGTTCCTCCCCTTTTCGCGGCGCTTGGCAATGCCCGCCACACGCCGCGCAGTTGCCCCCACATTGTAAGGGCTTGCCTGCTTTTTTATCCTTTACCATACGGTGTACGACAAATGCAACCGTCCCGACCAGGATAAACAAAACAACCGCTGTTCCCATTCGATTTAAGCCCTCCTATTTAAGTTCCGCAGAATCCCTCCACTACACCTCTCCGTGGAAGGGAATTTCCCTCCGCATGGCTCCTGGAAATTCCCTTCCCGTTTCTTTCCGGGATTCTGCTGTTATTTTAAGTTCCGCAGAATCCCTCCACTACACCCTTGCCATATTGTCTACTTTGATGTTGAGGGTCTTGCTTTCTTTGTATGGGCGCACTAGCAGGTAGATAAAGCCTGCCACGAGCAGGAGGGCAACTATGGTGCCAATCCCGAATGCCCCCTCGGAAAACAGTATGCCGAGCTGGTAGATGCACAGCGATACTACATATGCCAGCCCGCATTGGTACCCGACCGCGAACCAGAACCATTTCCGGTTGTTCATCTCACGCTTGATCGCGCCCATCGCTGCAAAACATGGCGCACATAGAAGGTTGAACACCAAAAATGAGTATGCCGCAAGCTTTGACATTGCCACGAAGTCGAGGACACCGAATACGCCGACCACTTCCTCCTTCGCCACAAGCCCCATGACCGTCGCCACCGTTGCCTGCGCGCTGTCAAAACCAAGCGGTGCGAAAATCCATTTCAGGCCATTCCCAAGCATGCCAAGCACGCTGTCCGAAAGCTCCATCTCCGTGTCAAAACCAAATTTCCCATCCGCCGTGCCAAAGCGCGAACCTGCCCAGATCACGATGGTCGCGAGTAAAATAATGGTACCTGCCTTCTTGATGAAGGACGCGCCGCGCTCCCACATACTGCGCAATACATTGGTGAGCGTTGGCATATGGTATGCCGGGAGCTCCATAACAAACGGGGCAGGGTCGCCCGCGAACATCCTTGTCTTCTTTAAGATGATGCCGGAGCAGATGATCGCGGCAATCCCAACGAAATACGCACTCGATGCCACCCACCACGCGTTGCCAAACAGTGCCGCCGCAATCAGGGCAATGATCGGCAGTTTCGCGCCACATGGGATAAAGGTCGTTGTCATGATTGTCATTTTACGGTCCCTGTCATTCTCAATCGTCCGGGATGCCATGATGCCCGGAACACCGCAGCCCGTGCCAATTAACATCGGGATGAAGGATTTCCCGGAAAGCCCGAACTTGCGGAAAATACGGTCCATGATAAACGCGATGCGCGCCATGTAGCCGCATGCCTCAAGGAAGGCAAGGAAGATAAAAAGCACCAGCATCTGCGGCACAAAACCAAGCACCGCGCCTACGCCCGCCACAATCCCGTCAAGGACAAGGCTTTTTAGCCAGCCTGCACAACGGATCCCATCGAGCAGGCGGCGAAACAGCACCGGGATGCCCGGAACCCAGACACCGTACTCCGATGGATCCGGCACGCCCCACACATCCTCTGAAAGCGCCGCATAAACCGTTCCTGAAATATCAAAACCCGCCTCCGCAAGGGAATCTGCATATGTGCCATACGCCTCGTCAAATGCGCCGTAATCCTCATCCAGCACCGCGCCAAGCACTTCCCCGGCACCGACCACATCCGCATCGGCTGCCTCCTGCAGGGTCTGCTTTACCTCATCCGTAAAGACATGTTCCACTGCGTACTTTGTGATTGTTTCGTCATAATCCGCGGAACCGATCCCAAACAGATGCCATCCATCGCCAAAAAGCCCATCGTTCGTCCAGTCCGTCGCCCAACCCCCGGCGGTCGAAACGGAAACGTAATACACTAAGATCATCACCGCCGCAAAAATCGGCAGCGCAAGGAAACGGTTCGTGACAATCCGGTCAATCTTATCCGAGACGGTCAGCTTCTTCCCGCTCCTGCCCTTCGTCACGCATTCGCCGATGATCTTGCCGATATAGACATAGCGTTCATTTGTAATGATGCTCTCGGTATCGTCATCAAAGCACTCCTCCAGCGCGCGGATTTCTTCCTTTACATCCGGCACGGACTCCATAAACGCCGTAGCTCTTTCATCCCTCTCCAAAAGCTTGATGGCAAAAAAACGCTCCCGTTCCTTCGGGACGCTGCCGGCAAATTTTTTGGTCACATCCGCGATTGCTTTCTCCACTTCCTTTGCGAATTTGTGCACCGGTGGGTTAAAAACCCCGGATTTTGCCGCTGCCACCGCCTTATTTACCACCGCATCAAGCCCGGTTCCTTTGAGTGCCGAAATCTCAACCACCTCGCAGCCAAGATTTTTTGCAAGTTTTCCCAGATGGATCTGATCCCCGTTTTTTTCCACAAGATCCATCATGTTAACTGCCATCACCATCGGGATGCCAAGCTCCGCAAGTTGTGTGGACAGATACAGGTTGCGCTCAAGGTTCGTGCCGTCAATGATGTTGATGACCACATCCGGCCGCTCATGGATCAGGTAATTCCGCGCGACCACCTCCTCAAGCGTATATGGGGAAAGCGAGTAGATCCCCGGCAGGTCCATGATGCTGGCCTCCCCTGCGGCAAATGATTTTTTTAACTTCCCCTCCTTCTTTTCAACCGTCACCCCCGGCCAGTTCCCAACAAACTGGTTCGACCCTGTCAATGCATTGAATAATGTCGTTTTTCCGCAGTTCGGATTCCCTGCTAATGCAATTTTGATTGACATAATGATACTCCTTTCTTGTAAATTTCTTTTTTCAGGCTGGATTCTTTGCATACGGTTTCTTCTGTTGTCTCTTTTGTGGTTTCTTTTTGCGGTTTGCCCGTTTTCGGGATTAGCCATCCCTCTTTTTTGTTAGATTCAACTAACCTATGCCCCGAAAAAAAATGCCGCATACAAAAGCCATCCTACACAGCATCCCACCCTGCCCCCCGCATGTAACGTCCGGTTTTAGCCCCTTATTCCACCTCAATCATTTCCGCATCCGCCTTGCGCAGCGAAAGTTCATACCCCCGCACCGTCACCTCGACCGGGTCACCGAGCGGAGCCACCTTGCGCACATAGACCTCCACGCCTTTCGTGATGCCCATGTCCATGATCCGCCGCCTTACCGGTCCATCCCCCGTCAGTTTTTTTACCTTCACGGTCTGACCGCAGGCGATTTCTTTCAATGTTCTCATCATGGTATCCTCCTTATTTAAAGTTCCGCATGTTGCCTCCCCACACCCTTCCCTCTCAGGGAAAGTTCCCGTCCGCACGGCTCCCGGTAACTTTCTCTGGGGCGTGGTACGGCAACATGCTGTTTTAAAGTTCCGCATGCTGCCTCCCCACACCCTGTATTTTACTTAAATGATGATCTTACTTGCCATGTCACGGCCAATTGCCACACGGGAATCTTTTACGCTCACGATCATGTTCCCTCTGATCGTGGAGATTACAGTCACGGTTCCGCCCGCCACAAAGCCAAGTTTCTCCAGAAATTTGCGCGTCTCACCCTTCCCGCCGATCTTTCGGATCGTATTTACAACACCGGCATCTGCCATTGTAAGCGGCATATGTATCATCCCCTTTCGCCTTTTTGCAGTGCTTTGGGAAACAAAACCTTGCTTCTTTGGTTAGTATATGCTAACATTAGTTGTTTGTCAAGAACTTTTTTTAGTTTTTTCTACCATGCCGCTATCCAC
>CAYMGZ010000048.1:0-12096 GCA_964390095.1 uncultured Lachnospiraceae bacterium
GTTAAAGGTGATCCGGTTCTTGCCCCCCTCCGGCAGCTTTAAGACATTCGCAAGATGCCAAGCGATGGCCTCCCCCTCGCGGTCCGGGTCGGTTGCTAAGTAGACTTTGTCCGCTTTTTTTACTTCCTTGCGCAACATCGCAAGCACGTCGCCCTTGCCCCGTATCGTAATGTATTTCGGCTCAAAACCATGTTCAAAATCGATCCCCATCTGGCTTTTGGGAAAATCCCTCACATGCCCGTTCGAGGCAACGACCTCATAATTTGCACCAAGAAATTTTTTTACCGTCTTCGCCTTTGACGGCGACTCCATAATCACAAGATTTTTTGCCATACTACCAACCAAGCCTTTCTAACTTCTATATTTTTCCCCCTAAACCATCCCATGCCCCCGCTTAAGGCAGGGCAGGCACAAGATGATTCCATAAAAGCCTGCCCCCTGTTTTCATGCCTCCGGGACGGTCAGCGCATAATAATTCCCCGCAGGCGAATACACTGCACCCTTCGCCTCAAGGGAAAACAATATTTCCAGCAATTCAGGAAGTTTGCACCCCACATCAAGGAGAAGCTCCTCAATGTGCCTTGGTTCCAAACGCAAATAAGCATACACTATTTTTTCTGCATCTTCAAGTGAAATTTTATTTTTTTCCAATTTCTTAAGATTTCCCCCCTGCGGATAGTGTTTCAGAAGCTCCTCCAAAATATCCGCGCTGGCCGTCACCGGGCACGCACCCTGCCGCAGCAGCGCATTGCATCCCTCGCTTAATGCCTCCCCGATGCGCCCAGGCACTGCAAAGACATCCTTCCCCTGCTCTAAGGCATGGTCCACCGTGATCAGGGTGCCGCTCTTTTTCCGCGCCTCCACGACCACGATCCCGTCCGCAAGTCCCGCGATGATGCGGTTTCGCATCGGGAAATGGTACGCAAGCCCCGGTGAGCCTGGCGGATATTCCGAGAGGATACCGCCTTTTTCGCAAAGCTTACTGTAGAGCGAAAAATTTTCGGGCGGGTAACATACATCCACCCCACAGCCAAGCACGGCATAGCTTTTCCCATATTTTACCGCTTCCTCCTGTGCCTGTCCATCCACCCCGCGCGCCATGCCGCTGATGATCTGCACCCCCGCCGCCGCAAGTTCCCCGGCAAGCATCCGCGCGACCCCCCTGCCGTAGGCGGAACACTCCCTGGCACCGATGACCGCCACGGCCGGCACATCCTCTTTCGGCAGCTCCCCCCGGTAAAACAGGAAATCCGGTCCTCCCGAAAGCTCTTTTAACCGCTCTGGGAAGCCCGCCTCGCATTTCGTTACAAAATATATGTTCCTCCCCTGCAATTTATGAAATTCTTCAGAAACACCCTGCCGGTATTTTTCGGACAAAATGGCTTTCCTTGCCTTTTCCGGGATTCCCGCCGATAAAAGCGCCTTTTCCTTTGCAAAAAATATCTCCCGCGCACTGCCGAAAAATGAAAACAGACGTTTCCTTGTCGCCGCACCCGCTTCCTCGACTTTAGACAGCCAATACCAATATTCCTTTTCTTCCATATTTTTCCTCCCCTACATTTCATTCCGGTAACTGATTGCCTCGTACAGATGCTCTTTTTCAATCTGCTCTGCCCCCGCCATATCCGCAATCGTCCGGGCGACCCGTATGATGCGGTGGTAGGCGCGCGCACTCAGCCCATACCGCAAAAATGCTTCTTTCAAAAACACCTCACCCGCAGGTGGCAGCGCACAGAACTCCCCCACCTGCTTTGCGGAAAGTTCCGCGTTCGTCCGTATGGGAAGCCCGGCATAGCGTCTGTGCTGCACCTGCCTTGTCTTTGTCACGCGTTCCCGGATACGGGCGGAAGATTCCGCTTTGCCCGTCGGCTTTAGTTCCTCGTATGTCACAGGTGCTACCTGCAAAAACAAATCGATCCGGTCAAGGATTGCCCGGCTGACTTTTGCCTGGTACCTGCGGATCTGTGGCTCACTGCAGCGGCAGCGCTTCCGGTCCGGGTATGCGCCGCAGGGGCAGGGGTTCATCGCCGCCACAAACATAAAAGCAGCCGGGTAATCGCAGCTGTCCGCCACACGGTTCACCGTGATCTTGTGTTCCTCGAGCGGCTGCCGCAAAAGCTCAATCGTGTGCCGCTCAAATTCGGGCAGCTCGTCCAAAAACAAAACACCATGCGTTGCCAGGCTGATCTGCCCCGGTCTTGGGTTTCTGCCGCCACCCGCCATGGCCGCCGCCGTAATCGTATGGTGCGGTGCCTGGAATGGGCGGTTCTTGATCAACCCGCCCCCAAAAAGCCTGCCGGAAACGCTATATATTTTTGACAATTCCAAACTTTCCTCAAATGTCATTTCCGGCATAATTGATGGGATACAT
Source organism: uncultured Lachnospiraceae bacterium (assembly GCA_964390095.1). GTDB lineage: Bacteria > Bacillota > Clostridia > Lachnospirales > Lachnospiraceae > RGIG4057. The sequence continues at coordinate 2,372 of CAYMGZ010000048.1, forward strand.
TTTGCAAGCATTGTCTTTCCTGAGCCTGGGTTTCCCACAAACAGAAGGTTATGCCCCCCGGACACCGCGATTTCAATGGCACGCTTTGCCGCCCGCTGTCCGCAGACCTCCGAAAAATCTGTAAGATTTTTTGAATCCGGAAGATTTTTTGAATCCGGAAAATTTTTTGAATCTGGAAGATTTTTTAAATTGGGAAGATTTTTTACATCGGAAAATTTTTTTGAATTGAGAAGATTTTTTGCATCAGAAAAATTTTCTGCTTCGGAAAAATTTTCTGCTTCGGGGAAACTTTTTGAATCCGGAAAATGATTCGCATCCGGAAGGAAGCCGGGCAAGCTTCCCGTCATCTCCCCCACGCTTTCCACCCCCAACCGCCCTGGCAACCTGCCGCATAGCAGCCCAATGACCTGCTGCAATGTCGCACATCCTAAGACCTCAAGCTTTCTGGTGACGGCCGCCTCCGCAAGGTTTTTTTCCGGGACAACAAGCCTTTTCAGCCCGCCCTCCCCCGCACAGCACGCGATCGGCAAAATCCCGTTCACGGGGTTTAAGCAACCGTCAAGGCTCAATTCCCCGACAAACATCGCCTCTTTTATATGCTCCCCGGATAAATGGCCGGACGCAGTCAGGATGGCAACGGCAATTGCAAGGTCAAACGCCGTTCCCTCTTTGCGGACATCCGCCGGTGAAAGATTCACCGTAATCTTTTTAGGTGGCAGCACAATCCCGGCATTGTGGATGGCAACGCGCACACGCTCCTTTGCCTCCCGCAGCTCCGATGCCAAAAAGCCAACCAGCTCAAGCCCCGGAAGCCCGTCGCTGATATCCGCCTCCACCTGCACCAAAAGCGCATCCACACCGCGGATTGCCGCCGCATATGTCTTTGAAAACATAAAAACTCCTTCCTCCCCCCAGAAGAAAGATCCATTTTCAGTATAGCAGGCTTCCCCCGCCCCAACAAGTAAAAAGCATCCCCCATTTTTTAGGCAATCTGCACAAGAAAAAAACGGCCTGCAAATCCCCGCAAGCCGCATAAAAACAAATATTCCAGCCATCCGCCCACACAAACAGACATGCCAAAGCGCTCCGCCCCGGCACAAACAATCCCCAAAAACCCGCGCGAAGCCAGCCATTGCAACCTACCAGAAGTTTCGAGAATGAACCCCCACACGGGTTCATTCTCGAAAAGCTTTAGCTTTTTACTTCCATGTGAAAGGGGTCACGCCCCAAATCCATATGCCAGACTTTCGCCCCTTTCACATTTTATTCATGGTCCAAAATCTTTTTCAACTCATCCATAAAAGTATTGACATCCTTAAACTCACGGTAAACGGAAGCAAAACGCACATAAGCCACCTGATCAAGCTGCCTCAGGCGCTCCATCAACAGTTCCCCGATCTTATAGCTTGGGATTTCCTTTTCTTCCATATTAAAGATGACATTCTCCACCTCGTCAACAAGCCTTGTGATCTCATCCACCGGGATCGGCCTTTTGTGGCAGGAACGCATAACCCCCGCCATAAGCTTCTCGCGGTCATAAGGTTCCCTGCTATTATCCTTTTTTACCACAACAAACGGGATTGTCTCAACTTTCTCGTAAGTCGTAAAACGCTTCCCGCAAACATCGCACTGTCTTCTGCGCCGGATGGAATTGGAATCCTCCGCCGGCCGTGAATCAATCACCCTCGTATTCTCTTTTCCGCAAAACGGACACTTCATATGCTTCCCCCATTTCCAAAAAGGTTAACAAATTATGGTATTTTCTCGACAAGCATATTATAATATGGAATATTTCAGGCGGTCAAGTAGTTTTTGCGCACCCCACATAAAAATAGTAACAATTCAGCCTTCCCAGGAACCCTAAAATTTCACCGTCACCAAAAGCCTCCCCTCCTGATACTCTGCCCAAATCTGCCCGCCCATGCGGCCTGTGAACGTCTTCGCGATCGAAAGCCCCAAACCCCCGGAACCGCGCGCTGCCGCAACGGAAAAAAAACGGTCAAAAATCTGCCCGACCAGTACCTTATCAAGCCCTGCCGCCGCATTGGAAAAACAAGCCTCCCCATTTTCCCCCAACGTCACTTCCATATCCCCGTCGCTGTATTTCAGGGCATTGCTTAACAGGTTTTCAAAAATCCTTGCAAGCGCCGTCCGGTCCAGGTTCCGGATAACCCTTTCTTTCGGCATTTTAATCTCCGGCACAATCCCCCGCTCCATGAACGCCGCATAAAACGCTGCCAGGCTCTCCTCCAACACATTCCCCACATCGACCGGCACAAAGTCCAATTCCTTTTCCCCGGAAAGAACCACAAAATAGCGGAACAATTCTTCCGTCAGATCCGCCATCGCCCGCACACGGTTTTCAATCAATGCCAGATAGCGCGCCGCCTCCTCCGATTTCTCCTCCTTGGTGAGCAGATGCAGATACCCGCAGATTGCGGTCAGCGGCGTGCGCAGGTCATGGGAAAGATTCGTGGCTGCCTCCTTTAATTCACGGTCACCGTTCTGGTATTTCAGGCGCTGTTCTTTCAGCACGCGCAACTGCCGGTTCAGCTCCCCAACCATCGTCCGCACCCGTTTGTCGCGCGTGCGGACGGTAAGCAGGGTATTCGTATCCGTTGTAAGCTGGAAATCCAATTCCCGCGGGATTTCCTCCATGCTTTTTTGGACCAGATATAATTTTATGCCAAGCACCACAGAAACAATTAGCAGTGCGGCGCACAAAAACGACAGGAAAATAACCATCACAAGCTCCTTTATTATGGCATTTGGCCCCCACCTACTTCAAATCTTTCCGCCCAAACAAAAACACCCTTATTTCAAATCCTTTCTCTCAAACAAACATATCCCTAAAAGTGTCAGGGAAACCGCCAGGAATGCGGACGATGCCAACATCCGCACCGGATGTCCCACCCACAGGTAAGCCACACGGTACACCTGCCCCACCGGCAGGAAATCAATGGCAAAATCCATGGCTTCCCTCGTGATGCCGTCCACATAGCGCGGGTTTGGCATCGGCTCCCGGAAATCAACCTCCTCGCCCGTAATCACGATATCTTGGAATACCGTGGCTGGCGCGGCAAGCCGCTCATCTAACTTCATCACGGCAAGCAGCATGACAAAAAACAATAGGAGGCTGATAACCGCGCTAAGCGCCCTGTTGGACAACAGCACGTTGATGAACGTATAAACCGCGCAGAAGGCGAGCGTGGTCATAATGACGATGGCCAGGTGCAAAAACAGCTGCCCCGCCCCCATTTTAAAAGTCCCCAGCACCGGAATCCCGGCAAGTGCCGCCACCATCCCCGCAAGCAGCATCAAAAGGGAGGCAAAGAAAATCACGGCCAGATGGGAAAGATAAATATCCCTTCTTATATGCCCGGCAATCACTTTGTTGCGGACCGCGCCGTCACTGTATTCCCGGCTCAGAAAAATCGTGGAAAATACCGCGATGAACAGCCCAACCGCATACGCGAACTGAAAATAGTAATCCTCCAAGTTGCGCTCCCCGTCCGTCATGTCTTCCAGGACAAACTGGCAGCGGCTTTTCATGTAAAAGAAACTATAGACAAACATCACGCCCATGCAAAGCCAAAAACATTTGTTTTTCCAAAGCCTCATCAAGTTTGCCAAAACTAACCTATGCATCGCGCACCCCACCTCCGATCAAACTGATATAATAGCTCTCAAGGCTCTCGTCGCGCTCCTGCATCGAACCCACATCGCATCCCTGTTCCGACAGCGCCAGGATCAGCTTTGAGGCATTGACCTTTTCATAAATATCCGCCTCTTTTTCCGACAGGATACGGTACGGTATGCCCATCCCGTCAAGGACGCAGGCAAGCACCGCCGTGTCCGTCACCGAAATTCGGGTGCATTTGCGGCAGGATTGTTCCAGCTCCTTTGCACTCATTTCCCGCACCATCCGCCCGTTATCGATAAAACCATAATGTGTCGCAAGCTTTGCCAGTTCATCCAGGATATGGCTTAAAATCAGCACCGTAATCTGCCGCTGCCGGTTCAGGCGCAGGATCAGTTCGCGGATCTCCACAATCCCCTGTGGGTCAAGCCCGTTCACCGGCTCGTCAAGCACCAAAAAATCCGGGTTCCCGGCAAGTGCGACGGCGATGCCAAGGCGCTGCCGCATCCCAAGTGAATAATTCCCCGCCTTTTTCTTCCCCGTTTCCGTGAGCCCGGCCAGGCAAAGCAGTTCCCCGATGCCTTCAAACGTCGGCAGCCCCAAAATACGGTACTGCATTTTCAAATTGTCCTCCGCCGACATGTCAAGATAAAGCGAGGGTGTCTCCACGACCGCCCCCATGCGCCTGCGCGCCCGGACGATGTCCTTGTCCCCGCCTTTTGCCCCATACAGGGTAAAATCCCCTGCATCCGACCGCTGTAAGCCGCAGATGATGCGGATGAGGGTCGTCTTGCCCGCTCCGTTTTTCCCGACAAGGCCATAGATCCCACCCTTTGGAACATGCAGGCTTAACCCATTCAACACCTTAAAATTCCCGTACTGCTTGCACAGGGCATCCGTTGTAAGAATGTATTCCATTTCGCTCCCCCTTTCTTCCCGGACCATTTTCTGGTATTTCCGGGCAATATGCATTGTACCGCAAAACAGTAAAGAAAGTGGTAAAAAGAACAGTAAAGAAAACGTAAAGATTATAAGCCTGCCATCTTAAACCCAATCCCCCAGACCGCCTCGATATGCTCCTTCCCGTCCGCCGCCCGCAGTTTTTTGCGCAGGTTGCTGACATGCATTTTCAGCGATCCCTCCGTACAGTCCGGCGTATCAGCCGCGATATCTTCAAGCAGGACGGATTTGGCAATGACCCTTGTGGGGTTTTGCATCAACAGTTTTAAAATGGCATATTCCGTCCGCGTCAGATGGATTTCCTGCCCCCCGCAAAAAACATTTTTTGTTTCGGTGTCAAGCTCAAGATTTCCGAAAGAAAGCGGGGCTTTCCTTTTTTCCCGCAGCACGACCCGGATCCGGGCAAGCAATTCCCTCACGTCAAACGGTTTGGTCACATAGTCCACCGCCCCCAAAGTCAAAAGCCCCACCTTGCTGTCCACATCCGCCTTCGCGCTGACCACGACCACGGGAATGCTAGAAAGCCTGCCAAGCACCTCCTCGCCGGTAAGCCCGGGCAGCATCAGATCAAGCAGGACCAAGTCCGGCCGGCTTCCTTTTAGCACCAGCAATGCCTCCGTTCCGGAATATGCCCGCGACACGGCATATCCCTCCCTTTCAAGCACTTCCGTAAGCATGTTCCCGATATGTACATCATCGTCAACAATTAAAATATGTTCCATCTTCCTGCACCGTTCCTTTAAAAATCCCCGTTGCTGTTCCCACCGCGCACAAAAGCGGGAAGTATAAAATATACTTCCCAAGCCCCTGTGCGTGCCCTTTAGACTACTTGGACGCATCAATCAACTCGTGCAGTTTCTGCATTGCGTCCTTGATCCCGCCGACCTCATCGATGAGCCCGCAGTCCACGGCTTCCTGGCCGACCAAAATCGTGCCAAGGTCCTTTGTCAGCATCCCCGTATTCATCATCATATCTTCCAGCTGTTCCTTCGGCGCGCCGCTGTGCCCTGCCACGAACCCGAGGATCCGGTCCTGTATCCGCTTAAAATAATCGTAGGTCTGCTGCGCACCGATCACCGTACCGCTCATCCGGACCGGGTGGATGATCATGGTCCCGCTTGGCACGATATACGAATAATCCGTTGCCACCGCGAGCGGTACGCCAATCGAATGCCCGCCGCCAAGCACCAGCGACACACTTGGCTTGCCGAGCGTCGCGATCATCTCCGCGATCGCAAGACCGCTCTCCACATCGCCGCCCACCGTGTTTAAGAGCACCAAAAGCCCGTCCACCTCCGTGCTGTCGGAAATCGCGGCAAGCTGCGGCAGGACATGCTCGTATTTTGTCGTTTTTTGGCTGGAGTTTAAATTCTCATGCCCCTCGATCTCGCCGATGATCGAAAGCAGGTGGATCTTGTGGTTTGCGGTATTTTCATCCAATGTCACCTGGCCGTAATCCGAGATTTTCTGGTCGCGTTTTTCTTCCTTTTCCGTCTTGTCACCGGATTTTGCGGTTTTCGCACTCTGTGCGCCGTCGCTGCCACACCCCCCAGCTTTTCCATCCGGTTCTACTGCCATCACACTACTATTTTCTTCCTTCCACATTGCTGTATCCATACATCCCTCCGTCCGGCAGCATCCTCCCGCCGGATACCCCGAAAAGCCCCGGTAGGACTGCCAGTTTTTTTGCTGTTTTTCAAGCCCGCAGGAAAAATCTCCTTCCCCCGCCCGCACAAAAAACGGGATTTTCTTTTCCCGAATACAGCTAGTATTTGCAGTATTTTTTAATTTATACTTGAAATTTTGTCATTTTCCTACCCTTCCTTACTTTTTAATTCCCAACCCGCCCATATTTTCTTCAGGCCACGCAGGTCCACACCCCCCTTATCGCCGACCACGCACAGGCTCGCCGCACCAAGCCTGAAAATTTCCCCGGCCAGTTCCTTTACCTGTCTGCAGTCCACCGCCTCAATGCGCGCAAGCTTTTCCTCCAATGTGTAGATTTCCATCCCTGCAAGCGCATATTTCGCATTGGAATCCATCCTTGCCTTCGGGCTTTCCGCACCCATGGCAAGCTCAATTTCAACTTGCTGTTTATGTAAGGCCAATTCCTCTTCCCCCAGACCATTACGGACAAATTCCCCCACAATTTCTTCCACTTGCTTTAAGACAGGAACCGCAAGCTGCGGCTGTACCGTGATATCAATGTGGAAAAGCCCCGCGCGCTCATAGGTGCTTGTGTAGGAATAAACCGAGTATGCCATCCCCGCCTCCTCGCGGATCTTTTGGAACAAGCGGGAATTATTGCTCCCGCCAAATGCCGAATTTAATATGGAATAGGCAAAACGCCTCCCATCCCATGTGGGAAGCGCCGGGAACGCAAGATTCATATGGAGCTGCTCGATCTCCTTGTCCACCGCCGCAAAACTGCGGAAATACTGCGGGGGCTTTGGGCGGGCTACTTTGTTCCTGCACCCGGCAACATGCCCGTACTCCTTCTCATACGGTGTCAGGGAAAGCTCCCCCGCCTTCTCCCGTTTTACCGCCGCGGCAACCCTTTCCGGGGTCGGGCGCTGCTTTTTTCCTCCCGGCACCAAGGCTTTCATGCCCTGCCCGTCTTTTTGGCTTTTCACCCCCGAAAATGCACACTCTAAGATTTCCCTTAACCTTTCCTCCCCGTACCCTCCCGCCACCGAGATCAGCATATTTTCCGCGCAATAATATTTTTGCCAAAAACCGTGCAGTTCCTCTCTGGAAAAGCCGCGCACCACCGATTTTGTCCCGGAGATCATAAACCCAAGCGCATCCTCCCGCCAGACCCTTTTTTGCAGCAGTTCATGCACCAGATCCTCCGGCGAATCTCCGTACATGTCAATTTCATCCATCACGATCCGCTTTTCTTTTGCGAGCTCCTTCGCGTCAAACAGAGGGTCTGCCAGCAAACCGCCGAAAAGCCCCGCCAATTCCGGAAGTTTTTCCGTGATCGTCATGCCGTAGAGCGCGGTGCATTCCTTGCTTGTAAAAGCGTTCACATCGTCGCCGATGCGCGCCGTGATATCCGCAATCTCCTTTGCATTCTTCGTTCCCGTTCCCTTAAAAAACATATGCTCCACCAGATGGGAAATCCCGTTATTCCCCTTTGTCTCATCCTGGGAGCCAACCTTCACAAAAACACCAAGTGCCACCGTCCTGCGGTTTGCCATTGGCTCCGAAACCACCGCGATGCCATTTTGCAGTTTATAGCGATAAAACATCTCCTTATTTTCCTTCCGTGCCATCCATCCGCGCAGCCAAGAAAAACACGTTATTCCGGGTTATGTAATACCCCTCCGTCCATCCTTCCCGCGCAATCCAAAAAAACATCAAATTCCTTGAATATGATATGGCATGCTACCCATTTTGTCAATGGTTTTTCCGGCTGGTTACAAAGCCTGGGCCGCAGGACAGGATAAAAAAATCTGCCTTGCTATACTTGTCTTCCCTTGAGCAAATAACTGATCTTCTTATAAATCAGCATTGTAATCCCTCCGGTTACAGCGCATTTGATTAAGTTAAATGGCGCGACGGCAAAGACCACAAAGCTGAACATCCCGGAAATCAGGCCGTTTTTTTCGGTTCCCATCGCGACCAGGTTCGCGATTTCCATATGGAACGCCTTCCCGTAAGCAGGCAGCAGGACAAAGGCGTTCATAAAACAGCCCGTCACGATGCAGACCATGGTTCCCGCTAAAATACCTATTACCGCGTTCTTTTTCGTTTTTTTCGCATAATACACGACGGATGCAGGGACAATGAATGCACAGCCAATCAGGAAATTAGCAAATTCCCCGATAAATGCCGTGCTGGTTCCCTGAACAAGCACGTTCAAAAACACTTTGAGGAATTCGGTGGTGATCCCCGCCACCGGTCCCAAGGTAAATGCCGCGATCAATACGGGCAGCTCACTTAAGTCAATCTTGTAAAAACCCGGCAGAAACCAAAGCGGGAAATCAAACAGCATCAGCACAAACGCAATTGCGGAAAGCAGGGCGATAAGTGTCATGCGGTGCACCTTTAAGCGTTCATTTTTCCGGCTCGTGCCATTTTTCTTTGCAAAAAAACATTCCGCGCCATATGCCGCCCCAAAGATCAGCGCAACAATCAACAGGCTGACCAGCAAAAAACCAATGTTTTCCTTTGCTGTCCCAAACAGCTTGCCAAGCGCCTCAAGCGGCGCTGAAAAAAAATCTTTTAATTTGTCCATAAGACCCTCCTTCACTACAGGATTCTTTTCGGTATTCCCCAGAGAAACCGGGAATTGGCTGCCGCGCGGGGCACATGGGAAACGGTTGCCTTCCCATATATGTTTATGTACATTTGCAACCCCTGTGCAAAAAAAATCCCCGGATTTCTCCAGGGAATATAAGTTCGTTTCCATCGCAAACAATGCACCCATCACAAAAAGGATGGCGTACATGCTGCTAAGGAAATTCTTCTTTCATCCAGACTATACTGTCGGTTTTGGAATTACACCAAATCCTGATTTAGACCCATGCTAAATCCTGCGCATACGCGCTCGCGGACTTTACCGCCGATCGGGAATTACACCCTGCCCTGAAGAATCACCGTATTTATTTTTTAGGTATTATAGCACGGGAAGGTACGGAAAGCAAGGGGTTTCTTCGTTTTTTGGTGCAAACTTCCTCTTTTTTTACTTTCTATATATTGTATATATAATAGAATCCACAATCCCGTCATTTTTTATGATTTCCTCCAACTGCCCCATCTCCAAAATTGCAGGCATACCATCCAAAACCAATATTTTTTGTTTTTCACAAAATCTTCGGATATCTGAAAGACTTCCGGATTCCCCTACGACCATTGCATACCAACATACCAAACAAGCAAAGAAATACTATAAATATTCTTCGGCTTCTTTTTCTGACAGATGGAATTTTTTCTGCAATTTCTCCGAAATATCATAATCATTCATTCCCATCTCTTTATATACAGAAACCGCACCGTAAATTCTCCCTTGCTCAATCCCCTGTTCCATCCCTTTCTCAAAATTTTCCTGATCCCGCATCAACAACGTCATATATTCATCCTTTTCATCGGGAAGAACCGTGTTTATGAACTGATGGGA
>CAYMGZ010000049.1:0-302 GCA_964390095.1 uncultured Lachnospiraceae bacterium
AAGCAAAAGACAATCATATTAAGTACGGTGGGTGCCGTCGCAATCATGATTGTCTTGTTGGCGTACTTTATGGGGCGTACAACCTACACGCTTTGGCGGACGTTTGATGATGTCGGGGTGGCAAGGTCCGTGGACCAGCTTCTGACGGAATCGGGCATTGCCCACAAGGTCGCGGATGACAGTGTGACGATTTATGTGGACGCAAAGAAGACGGTTGAGGCGAATTATGCGATTGTCGGAAGCCCCTTGATGCAGGATGGCAGGGTCACATTGGACCAACTGCTTGAGAGCGACATGAGCAC
>CAYMGZ010000049.1:312-11893 GCA_964390095.1 uncultured Lachnospiraceae bacterium
GAAGAATTTGAAATCTGCCGAGTACACGATGGCGGAACTTGAGAGCTACATCGAGGCGATTGATGGCGTTGACAAGGCGGAAGTCCGCTATGTGCCGATTGACCGCACCTCGACAATCCTTGACGAGGAGCGTGAGATCCAGTGCTCGGTCTTTTTGACGACCAATTCAAAATTTAACAGTGCCGTTGCATCGGAGGCCATCGCACTCTCGGTGGCGAATGCGCTTGGCAACAAGACGGCCGACAGCATTAAGATCATTGACCAGCACGGGAACATGCTTTATGACGGACCAGTCGATGAGGATGAGCTGTCGCTGAGCAACCAGCATGCCCAGACCCTTGCCGTAAATGATTTCTACCGCGAGCAGGCAATCCGTTACGGGATCATGCTTGGGTATGATTATGTAGAGCCTGAATTTTCACTTGCTATCAATTATGACCGCATTGAAGAGTACTTGCACGAATACCTTCCGGCGGAGGGGCAGGAGCAGGGCTTACAGAGCATTTTCAAGAAAATTTCATCGGAAAATGCCGGTGGTGTCGGCGATGTTCCGGGAACGGATTCGAATGATGAGGGTGATTACTATTTACAGGTGACCCAGGGCGGAAACAGTTCCTACGATGAGGAGGAAATCCATTATCTGCCGAGCGAGCGCACGGTCAAGACAATGAAAGGCTGGGGGATCACAGATCCGCAGAATTCCTCCGGCGCGATCATCTTGAAGCGGGTTCGTACATATACGGAGCGGGAGCTTGAGGTGCTTGGCCTGATCGATGAGAATACGACCTATGAGCAATATAGGATCCAGAACAGCCAGCTGTCTTATTCCACGGATGAGGCATTGCTTACAAGCCTGCGCGACGCTTTTTCGAAAGCGACGGGCATTGACGATCTTGTGATACAGATCATTGAGATCCCGAATTACGTGGACACCGTGGAGGAAGGCACCAACTGGAACCTGATCCTTACGATCATTTTGTTCGTGATCATCATTGCGCTTTTAATCTTCGTTGTCTTCCGCGTATCCAAGCCGGAGGAAGTCATCGAGACGGAGCCGGAGCTTTCGGTGGAGAAGCTTCTTGCAACGACAAGGGAGAACCAGACACTCGACGATATCGATTTTGGCGATTCTTCCGAGATGAAGAATCTGATCGAGAAGTTTGTGGACGAAAATCCGGAGGCCGTTGCCTCACTCTTACGCAACTGGCTGAGTGATGACTGGGATTGATGCCCTGGCGGTAAAAGGTTGCCTTTTTAAACAAGAAAGGGGTTGGTTGGATGGCAAGTAAAGAGACGGCGGAAATGACAGGCCTCCAGAAAACAGCGATATTGCTGATTTCGCTTGGTCCGGAACGCTCTTCGAAAATATTTAAACATTTGAAGGAAGAAGAAATTGAACAGCTGACCCTCGAGATTGCGAATACGCGGAGCGTATCGCAGGGGACGAAGGACGCTGTGATGGAAGAATTTTACCAGGTTTGCCTCGCGCAGCAATATATCGCGGAAGGTGGTATCGGCTACGCGAAGGAGTTGCTGGAGAAGGCGCTTGGTGCCGACAAGGCACGCGAAGTCATCGGGAAGCTGACGGCATCCTTACAGGTTCGTCCGTTCGAGTTCATCCGCAAGACCGAGGCAAGCCAGCTGCTTACCTTTATCCAGGATGAGCATCCGCAGACGATTGCTTTGATCCTTTCGTACCTGCCAGCCAGCCAGGCGGCGGCGATCATCGGGGCACTTGCGCCGGATAAACAGGCGGATGTCGCAAAACGTATCGCTCAGATGGACCGCACCTCCCCGGATGTGTTAAAAGAGGTGGAGCGTGTGCTCGAGAGGAAGCTGACCTCGCTGATTAACCAGGATTACACGATTGCCGGTGGTGTGGATGCGATCGTGGAGATTTTGAATACGGTAGACCGCGGTACCGAGAAACACATTATGGAAAACCTCGAGATCGAGGAGCCGGAACTTGCCGACGAGATCCGCAAGAAAATGTTCGTGTTCGAGGATATTTTATCCCTCGACGACCGCTCCATCCAGCGTGTGCTGCGTGAAGTGGATAACAATGAACTTGCGGTGGCACTCAAGTCCTCGACGGAGGAAGTACAGACGGCAATCTTTAACAACCTTTCCAAGCGTCTTGTGACAATGATCCGCGAGGATATGGACTTCATGGGACCGGTCCGCATGAAGGATGTCGAGGAAGCACAGCAAAAGATTGTCAACGTGATCCGTAAATTGGAGGATTCCGGCGAGATTGTCATCTCCAGAGGAGGAGGTGACGAGTTCGTTGTCTAATTCGAATGTGATCAAAGCGGCGGCCGTTACATATACGCAGGAGATCCGGACGATTGATTCCAACCTGCGGGAAGGTGGGTTTACCCGCCTTAACGTGGAAAAGCGGGCACAGATAAAAGAGGAAGAAAAACAGCCTGCGGATTTTGAGCCGGGGATCCCGGGGCTGTTTGTGGACCGTGGAACGGATACTGATATGGATACAGCGAAAGAGGAAGCGGACCAAGAAGCGTTACAGCGGATTGCGGAACAGTCCGAAAAGATCCTTGCCGATGCGCGCGCGGAAGCGGAGCGCATGCTCTCGGATGCGGAGGCGGATGCGGACCGTATCCGCAGGCAGGCTTACGAGGATGGGCTTTTGCAGGGGGAGAAAGCGGAAAAGGAAAAATACGATGCCTTGAAAAAAAAGCTTGAGGCGGAAACAAAAGCCGCAAGGATTTCGTATGAAAAACAGGCAAAAGAATTAGAGCCGGTTTTTGGAAATATTTTAATCCGATTGTTAGAAAAACTGACGGGTGTGCTTTTAAATGAAAAGGAGGGTATCATCCTCTATCTGATCGAACAGGCGCTTTCCGGCATGGAACCAAAGATGAGCTACCTGATCCATGTCTGCACGGAGGATTTTGCAGTTGTAAACGCCCAAAAGGGTGAACTGCAAAAAAAGCTGAAAGAAGGGGCCGAACTTGAAGTGTTAGCTGACCGGACAATGGGAAAAGGGCAGTGCATCATAGAGACGGACAGCCGGATTTTTGACTGTAGCATTGATACGCAGTTAAAAAACCTGACCGGTGATTTAAGGCTTCTTGCCGGATGCGGGGAGGAATGATGCCCGATGATAGATGTTTCAAAATATGAGGGGCTTTATACAAAATCCTATGTGGAAGAAAAAGGTAAAGTGACAAAGATTGTCGGGCTGACCGTGGAGTCCGTAGGACCGGATGCAAGCATCAACGATGTCTGCCTGATCTCCTCGCGGGATGGCAGTATAAATGTAAGGGCAGAAGTGATCGGGTTTTGCGATGAAAACCTTTTGCTGATGCCGTATGAGGATATTACGGGGATTGGTGTCGGGAGCATGGTCATCAACCTGAACGAGCCCCTGCTCGTCGGGGTGGGTACGGAGCTTCTCGGCAAGGCGCTCGACGGGTTAGGGCATCCACTGGACGGAAGTCCTCTTTTGGCAAAGCAGTTCTATCCTGTCGATGCGCCTGCGCCGGAACCCCTTGAGCGCGTCTTGATCTCGGAAATCCTGCCGCTTGGCGTAAAGGCGGTCGATGGGCTTTTGACCCTTGGTAAGGGGCAGAGGATTGGGATTTTTGCCGGCAGCGGTGTCGGCAAAAGTACCCTGCTTGGCATGTTTGCGCGCAACACGAAAGCGGACATCAATGTGATTGCCCTGATTGGGGAGCGTGGGCGTGAGGTGAGGGAATTTATTGAGCGTGACCTTGGGGAAGAAGGCCTGCGTCGGTCCGTCCTTGTGATTGCCACGTCCGACAAACCTGCCCTGATCCGGAAAAAGGCCGCAAAAACGGCAACGGCGATTGCGGAATATTTTAGGGACCAGGGGAAGGATGTTTTACTGATGATGGATTCGCTGACGCGTTTTTCGATGGCGCAGCGTGAGATTGGGCTTGCAAGCGGCGAGCCTCCGGTATCAAGGGGATATCCGCCCAGTGTGTACTCGGAAATGCCAAAGCTTTTGGAGCGCGCGGGAAATTCCGCGAAGGGGTCGATCACCGGCCTGTATACGGTACTGGTGGACGGCGATGATTTTAATGAGCCAATAGCGGATACGGCGCGCGGGATCTTGGATGGGCATATCATCCTGTCACGCTCGCTCGCGCACAAGAACCATTATCCGGCAATCGACATCTTACAGAGCATTTCGCGTGTCATGAGTTCGATTGCGGACAGGGAACATAAGGTGGCGGCAGGGCAGATGAAGATGGTCATGGCAACCTACCAGGAGGCGGAGGACTTAATCAACATCGGCGCTTACAAGGCGGGGAGCAATAAGAACATCGACTATGCAATAGAAAAGATTGACGCGGTCAACTCGTTTTTGTGTCAGGAGACGGACGAGAAAGTATCGCTTGAGGATACGCTGGCGCAGCTGGAAGCGATTTTTTCGGAGCCGGCGTAGGAATAGATGGTGATGTGATTGAAAAAATTTGTATATAAAATGCAGAGTGTGTTAGACATCAAGGAGAAGCTTGAAGAACAGGAAAAATCCCGTTACGCGGCGGCACAGGCAAGGCTTTCTAAAGAAGAGGAAAAACTTGCGGAGCTTGTGGGCAGGCGGGATGCATGTGAGGACCAATTGCGGGAATCCGTGGGGGCGGGACTTGACATTAAGACGATACGGCACAATGAGGACGCACTTGAAACATTGAAAGTCTTTGTAAAAACGCAGGGGTTTGCCGTACAGAAAGCCGAACAGAATGCCGAGGCCGCAATGTACCGCCTGCGTGCGGCAATGACGGAGCGCAAGGCACAGGAGAGGCTGAAGGAGAAAGCATGGGAAGGGTATCTTGCAGAGTTTAATGCCGAAGAACGCAAGGAAGTGGATGAGCTTGTCAGCTTCCGTTACGGAACAAGGGCTTAGCCGGAAAGGGGAACAGATTCATGGCAAAGAAAAAAAAGAATGCTGGCGGTGGGGAAGAGAAGAAAGGCGGGGGAAAACTGGCAGCCTTCTTGATCGTTTTGCTTTTCTTACTGATCTGGATTGTTTCGTTTGCTGTCCTGATCAAGATGGATGTCGGGAATCTCGGAACAAGCCTGCGGCCAATGCTAAGGGATGTCCCGGTCTTAAAATACCTCCTGCCGAGCGTTTCGGACGACCAATTGGCGTTTGAAGAAAACTACCCGTACCGCTCGCTTGAGGAAGCGGTCGCAAAGATCGATGAACTGCAGGCAATCGTTGACCAGCTGACGGCGGACGGCGGTGATTCCGCAAAACTGATTGCAGAGCTGACGGCGGAGAATGAAAGGTTAAAGAAATTTGAGGATGACCAGCTGGCATTTGCGGAGCGCGTAAAGGAATTTGACCGGAATGTCGTCTTTAACGAGAAGGCACCGGACCTTGCGGAATACCGGGCCTATTACGAGGAAATCAACCCGACAACGGCGGAGGAAATCTACCGTCAGGTGCTTGAATTATTGCAGTACGATGAGATGGTAAAAACCGAGGCGGACCGCCTTTCAAAAATGAAGCCGGGCAACGCGGCGAAAATCCTTGAGGAGATGAATGCGAGCATGGACCTTGTGGCCAATTACCTGCTCTGCATGAAGACAGCGGATGCGGCAGCAATCCTCGAGAAGATGGATGCGCTTTATGCCGCCCATATCATGCAGGCCATCGCGGATATGAATGAGGAGAAGATGAATTCCATCCGGCAGCAACTTGGGCAGTGACCTGTCCCAGTAAAAACGGCACGGGCGGGAGGACATATATTGTTGAAACCAGAACTTTTGTGGCAACATGAAAGTCTGTTTCAAATAAATAGAAAAAAGGAAAGGAGGAATAGGATGACAACATCGGGAGTACAGATCAGGGGAATGTCCGATACCGCGAAAGTTTCCGGCGGCGCAAAGGCAGCCGGGCGCGGCAGTGCAGGTGGCACATCGTTTGCCGACATGGTATCCTCGAATCTTTCCTCACAGAAAGATACGGCATCTGCGCAGCCAAAAGCGGAGCGGGTGGAACGGACGGAAAAAGCAGGGCAGGCAGACCGCCCGTATGACTGCACGGACCAGGTAAAGAAAGCCGATGCCGCACAGAATGCCCAAAACGGGGCGGAAACGGAAACCGTCAAATCTCCGGAAAAGGAGCCGGCGGCCGATGTGGATGCCAAAACGGATGAGAAGGTCCCGGATGGAGGGGTGGAGGAAGAAACGCAGGGCATGGTGCCAGAGATACCAAACGATGCAGTGCCCGACACGCAGTTTCCGGAAAGCCTGAAGCTTTTTAAGGAGGCGGCACGTTTCCTTGAGGCGCAGAAACTTGGCGAGCTGAAACAGGCGGTGATGGATTCCTTAAACATCGACGAGGAGGAGCTTAAGGAAATTCTGGAACAGCTCGGTGTGAACATGCAGGCACTTATGCAGCCGCAGATCTTACAGCAGGTTGTCGTAGCGGCAAAAGGGGATGGGGATCCGGCCGTCCTTTTGACCGACGAGACGGCGATGGGCAGTTTGCAGGAACTGTTGGCGAAAGCACAAGAACTGATGACGGACCAGGGACCGGAACGTTTGGAGGATGCCCTGCCTGTGGAGAAACCGGCGCAACCGGCAGACAGGCCGGAAAATTTTGCGGGAGTCCTTGCGGAATCCGGCAGGGAAATCAAAAAGACCGTGGACGAACATCCGGACGGGGCGGTGAGCACGGATATGGCTGGCGCAAAGCCACAGGAGACCACAAATTTTTCGGTTGAGGTCGTAAAGGAGGGCAGCCCGGCAGAATCCATGAAGGGGGAATTTTCCGAAAACCGCAGTGGGGCCGATGATGCGAAACCCAGGCCAGGTACGATGGCGGAGCAGTTTTTGGATCTTGTGACAAACGCGGCACCAAAGGAAGAAGTGGAATTTTCACAGCTTCCAAGGAGCGAGCAGGTCAGGGAGGTCGCACAGCAGATCCTTGAGCGTGTCCGTATTTTTGTGGGGGAAGCACGGACTTCGATGGAGATTTCACTGACACCGGAGAGCCTTGGGCGGGTTACGTTGAACCTTGTTTCAAAACATGGGGCGCTGACCGCACACTTTACGGCGCAGAACCAGGTCGCGAAGGAAGCCATTGAGAGCCAGATTGTTGTTTTGCGTGAGAACTTGGAGAGCCAGGGGCTTAAGGTGGAGGCGATCGAGGTAACGGTATCAAACTTTGACTTTATGCAGAACGGCGGCGCACAGGCCAACGGCGGCGGGGGCGGAAACCGGCAGCGCAGGCGCGGTGTGACGTTTGACGAGGCCGTAAACGCCGAGAGCGTGACGGACGGCATGCGGGAGGCGGATGAGATTGCCGCTGACATGATGGAGCGCAGCGGAAACCAGGTGGATTACACCGCATAGCATAAGAAAGGAGGATGAGAAATGGCAAATATTGGAAAAGTAGTGGACGGCGTATTGCAGGATGCCAACAACGCAATCACAACGACAAAAAAAGATACGACCGGTACCGGGGAGCTTGGAAAAGATGCATTTTTGCAGCTTCTTGTATGCCAGATCCAGAACCAGGATCCGTTAAACCCACAGGATGACACGGAGTTTGTATCGCAGCTCGCAACGTTCTCGCAGCTTGAACAGATGCAGAACCTGAACGCTTCTTATGAGAAGTCGCAGGCATTCTCACTGATTGGCAAGGATGTCATCATCAATACGGAGGATTCGGCCGGGAAGGAAACGCAGGTGGCAGGGAAAGTACAGTATGTCAATGCATCCGGCTCGAATGTACAGATTTATGTCAACGGGGAGCTTTATGATTTAGACGACCTGTATGCGGTCATGGACGAGGCTTACATGAAATCCGTTTGCTCGCCATCGATTGAAAAATCCTACAAGCATACCTACGATGCGGAAAAGCCAAACGGCCTGACGGTTGAGGTATCCCTCGGCGAGGATGATTACGCGGCGGATGAGGTTGCGGTTGTGATCAACAACAAGCTGATTGATAAGTCAAACTTTAAGTTAGATGGGACGAAGCTGACAATTTTTGGTGGTGCGTTTGCCGACCTTCCGAATGGTTCTTACGCTGTGGCTGTTGTTTTTAACGACAAGGATTACACAACAATCGAAGATAAGATCGCGGTGACCGTCGTAAATTCGAAAGTGGAGCCGGAAGCCCCAAAAGATGAGACGGATGGGGACAAGACGGATAAGACGGACGGGGATAAAACAGAAAGTGACAAGACGGAAGGAACAGAAAACGATAAAACAGACAAGACAGACAATACTAAAAAGGATTGAACCGTTTGCGGCTGACAGGTTTTGAAAGAAGGAGGTAATGCTATGGACCAGATCAAGAACAGCTTTTCTTCCATCGAGCAAATGGCAAGCCAACTACGGCAACCGGCAAAGAAGGCGGCGGGGGATCGGTCGGCGGCGGAATCCTTCGAGAGCATATTGTTTTGCAAAAACCAAAAAGAGACGGTTGTAAAGGCAGGGGAAGATGCCACGGTGCTGCGCTTTTCAAAGCATGCGAATGAGCGCCTGATGGACCGGAGCATTGACTTGTCCGAGGAGCAGGTAAAGCGTCTCCGTGCGGGTGCCGCGAAGGCACAGCAGAAGGGAATCGTGGAGTCGTTGGTCATGGTTGACGATTATGCATTTATTGTAAATACAAGGAGCCATGTTGTCGTGACCGCGGTGGCGGGGGGCGATGACCGTGTATTTACCAATATTGATGGGGCAGTGATTGGATAAAAAATACCGCAGGACCGGAAACGGGGGCGGCCCCCGGCTGACTGACAGATGCCGGGGAACGAAGAAGGAGGTCATTTCATTATGATGAGATCATTGTATTCTGGCGTATCGGGATTAAGGGTACACCAGACGAGGATGGATGTAATCGGTAACAACATCGCAAACGTAAACACCGTGGGCTTTAAGAGCAGTTCCACGCAATTCTCGGATATTCTTTACCAGACATCGAGCCCGGCGACCGGACCGAATGATGCGATGGGCGTGGCAGGTATCAACGCGATGCAGATCGGTCTTGGTGCGAGCCTTGCTGCAATCACGACAAAGATCACGGGTACGGGCGGTTCCCAGAGAACGGACCAATGGTCCGATTTGATGATTGAGGGCGACAGCTTTTTCATTGTCAACAATAACGGAACCAACTATTTTACAAAGGCAGGTTCCTTTAATGTCGATGCGAACGGCAATTTGTGTACGCCGTCCGGCGCGCTTGTCATGGGCTGGCAGGTGAGCGAGAGCGACCCGTCTCAGTGTACGTCGGACCGGGTTTCGGCACTGCGCGTTATGTCGCCGGATAAGATGTTCTCGGAGCCGGAGGCAACGACAAACTGTATCATAACGGGAAATATTGACCAGAACGATACGCAGCTGGCACCGGATGCGGAAGGGCGCATGGCGAACGTGCAGTTCTATGATAACCTCGGAAACCTGTTTACGCTGGCGCTGAATATCAAGCATACGGGGGAAGAAGGCGAGACGGATGGCGTAACCAATACATACTCGATCAGGATGGTGGATGTTTACGATGAGAAAGGTAAGTCTGTTTTCGTGGAGGAGTATGAGGAGGAAGGTGTTATAAAATACCGTCAAAAGGAATCGCAGAATGCCCCTACCCTAAATGGAGAAGAGGTTACGATTGGTGAGGTGGATGAAGATACGGGTGCGTTTACAATTGAGACAACCGACGCGCCAACCATCACGTTTGACCCGGTTGGCGGGCGTTTTG
Organism: uncultured Lachnospiraceae bacterium; assembly: GCA_964390095.1. Lineage (GTDB taxonomy): Bacteria > Bacillota > Clostridia > Lachnospirales > Lachnospiraceae > RGIG4057. The sequence goes on from CAYMGZ010000049.1 coordinate 10,022, forward strand.
TAAGCGTTACCCCTCCTTCGGATTTGGAGGAAGGTGAGGGTGGAGGCGACGAAGAAACCAATAAGTTTATCACCTTCAATCTGGGTGCGGAAACCGAAGGTGTTCCATACCGCCAGATCAAGATTGACCTTTCCGCCCTCACGATGTTTGCCCAGAGCGGCACGACAACCTTAGAGTGCGCGCGCGGGACAAGGGAGAGCGCGGTGGAAGGCGCGGGCAAACCGGTCGGCAACATGACGGGGCTTAGCATTGACAAATTTGGTAAGATTTTTGGTACATATGATAACGGCGACCAGCTTTTGCTCTGCCAGATTGCCGTTGCGACATTTGCGAACGCGGCAGGACTTGAGGCGGTCGGCAACAACATGTTTGCGACGACACAGAACTCCGGTAACTTTGACGGGATTGGCAAGAGCATCTTGGCAACGGGCGGGAAATTCAGCACCGGTGTCCTTGAAATGTCAAATGTGGACCTGGCAAACGAGTTTACGGATATGATCATCACACAGAGGGGGTTCCAGGCAAATTCCCGTATCATTACGACATCGGATACTTTGCTGGAAGAATTGATCAACCTGAAACGTTAATAAGGGAAGGCTGCCGCGGTAGAGGAAGATATCATAAGTCAGGGTGGATGCGTATTTTGTGCGCCCACCCTGCGCGGTGGCAAAAACCTGGCAGCAAAAGCTGCCAGGGGATTTTTCTGTATATGGGATGGATGGGAAAATTTTCTTAGGAAAGGAATGCTACAGGATTTTAAACCAGGAGACAGGATATGATCGAAGTCACAAAACTAAATGATCAAAAAATTACAATTAATGCAGATTTAATCGAAACAATTGAGGAGATTCCGGAGACGGTGATCACTTTTACAAATGGAAAAAAAATATTTGTAAAAGAAAGTAGACAAAAGGTGAAAAATTTAGTAATATTATATAGAATGGAACTCATGAATCCGACAATTGAAAAATATGAATGATAAATTTTACAGAAGGGTTTGAGGTGGTAAAATGGACATAGCGTCTTTGGTTGGTCTTTTAATGGCCTTGGTATTGGTTGTTTACGGTATTGTAGCAAAAGATGGTTTCGCGGCGATGAAGGGGTTCCTTGACTTCCAGTCCGCACTCATCACATTCGGCGGTGCGTTCATGGGTATGTTGGTGACACAGTCATCGATCCCGGAATACATAAAAAAAATAAAATCCATCGCGCTCATTTTTAAGCCACAATCCATCAACGAGCTGGAGACAATCCAGACTGTCATCAAACTTTCAAACGTTGCCAGGAAGGACGGTCTTTTACAGCTGGAGGAAATGGCGAACAATATGGACGATGCCTTTATGAAGAAAGGGCTGCTCTTAATCGTCGATGGTACGGACCCGGAGCTTGTAAGGAGCATCCTTGAAACGGAATTATCCAGCATTGAGGAGCGGCATTCGGCAAACATCGGTTTCTGGGAAGCGCTTGGGGCGGCCGGCCCTGCATGGGGTATGATCGGTACCCTGATTGGTTTGATTAACATGTTGGCTAAGCTGCAGGATATGGCTACCGTAGGTCCGAACATGGCAATCGCGCTCATTACAACATTGTACGGTTCCTTGCTCGCAAACTGGATTTGTACCCCGGTGGCGAACAAGTTAAAGGAAAATAACGGGGCGGAGCTCAAACAGAAAGAAATCCTGGTGGAAGGGCTTCTTTCCATCCAGGCAGGTGAGAACCCCCGTGTCATTGAGGAGAAGCTCAAGTCGTTCCTTGCACCGAACCGCAGAGAAGACTTAAGTGCCGGTGGCGAAGGTGGTGAAGACGTTGGCTAAAAAAGAAAAGAAGGCGGAGGTTCCGGCCGGAACCCCTGCGCCCTGGATGGCGACATTC
>CAYMGZ010000050.1:0-11860 GCA_964390095.1 uncultured Lachnospiraceae bacterium
AAAGCACGACATTCTCAATATATGCTTATGAGCAAAGAATGCAATATCTCCCAAAACCCTGTCAGGAATATTATATTTCAAACCCAATCGCCCCCAACTTCTTCCTGATCTCCTCCTCCAACTCATGTGACTTCTTAAACATCCCGGAAAGCTCTGACGTAAGCCTCGTCATTTTTTCCTCGAACGGTTCGCCATCTTCCTTTTGTTCCTCAATTCCCACATAACGTCCCGGTGTGAGGATATAATCCTGTTTCGCGATATCTTCCAATGTCGCTACTGCGCAAAAACCTTTCACATCCGCAAGTATCCCATCCTGAAAGGCCGCAAAAGTATCCGCAATCCGTCCAATATCCTTCTCATCATCAAAATCCCTATGTTTCCGGTCCACCATATAACCCATCTTGCGCGCATCGATAAACAATGTCTTACCCTTTTGCTTTTTATTTTTTGTAATAAACCAAAGCGTTACAGGAATCGTCACACTATAAAAAAGCTGTGTCGGCATGGCAACAATCCCCTCGACAAGATCATCCTCGATAATCCTTTTCCGTATTTCGCCTTCCCCACCCGATTGCGTGGAAAGGGCTCCATTGGCTAAGACAAGCCCCAATTTTCCATTTGGAGCAAGATGATGGATCATATGCTGGATCCACGCATAGTTTGCATTGCCCGCCGGGGGAATCCCATATTTCCAGCGCTTATCCTCCTTCAATTTTTCCTGCCCCCAGCCGGAAAGATTGAAGGGCGGATTTGCCATGATAAAATCCGCTTTTAATGTTGGGTGAAGATCGTTAAAAAAGGTATCTGCCTGATATGGGCCAAAATCCGCATCGATTCCTCGGATTGCCATATTCATCTTTGCCATTTTCCAAGTATCCGCATTTGATTCCTGTCCATAAACCGAAATGGTTCCCCGTTTTCCTGTATGTGACTGAATGAATTTCGCACTCTGCACAAACATCCCACCGGAACCACAGCATGGGTCGTAAACACGGCAGTTCGAAAATGGCTTCAAAACAGAAACGATTGTCTTGACCACGCTCGCCGGCGTATAAAATTCACCACCCTTTACCCCTTCATATGCTGCGAATTGTGCAATGCAATACTCGTATGTCCTTCCCAGAAGATCTTTACTCTCCTCCGTATCGCCCATGTTCATATTCGTAAAAAGATCCACAACATCACCAAGTACTCTTTTGTCAAGATCCGGGCTGGCATAGTTTTTCGGGAGGACGTTTTTCAGTTTCTTATTATCATTTTCAATCGCCCTCATCGCATCGTCAATCACTGTTCCAATTTCCGGTGTATGGGCAGCTGCGGCAATCTTATTCCAACGGGCATTTTCCGGAACAAAGAAAATGTTTTCCTCCTCATAAGCATCCGGGTCATCCTCAAAACCTTCCCCCTCGGATACCAATTGATCATATCTTTTCTCAAAAGCATTTGAAATATAACGCAAAAAGATAAGTCCTACAATAACTTTTCTGTAATCTGCCGCCGGAATATGCCCCCATAAAACACAGGCAGCATCCCATATCTGCTTTTCAAACCCAATATTCACACTGTTTTTCTCTGCCATGAAAGAATCCCCCATCACATTTCTTTTGCTTCCTGTTTGGCTAAAATTCCAAAATCCCAAAAAAATATACAAGATACCCACCCCAAGTATAGCACGAAACACCTTTAACCGCAAGAAAAACTCCTACTCTTCTAACGTTTATGTCAGTTCCCTGGCAAAAACCATCCCCCGCCATTCTCACACTCTGGCAAACACCACCGTCACCACAAGCTTCCCCCCTTCAATCTCCGCAAAAATCTCCCCGTTCATCCTGTGCATCAGCTGCCTGCAGATATACAGCCCCAGCCCGCTCCCCTTCACACCCTGCGCATTTTTCCCGCGCCAGAAGCTTTCAAAAATATGCGGCAGTTCCTCCTTCCCAAGCGTGCAGCCGCTACTTTGCACCGAAACCAAAACCCCTTCCTCCTCGCGCGGGAATGATATTTCAATGAAGCCACCGCCGTATTTGACCGCGTTTTCCACCACATTCTGCAGCACCTCCACACCCCGGTCAAGGTCGCCAAACAGCAGGCAGTTCGCATATTCCCCAACCCGGAATTCTGTCCTTAAAAGCGCCAATTTTTCACTGTAATAATCCGCGATATTTTTCACTAAATCAGATAAATAAAATTCACCGTCCCTTACATGGAAACTTAAAAAATCTTCCCTGGAAGCCCCGATGATCTGCGAAACATAGGCTCCGATCTCATCGGCTTTCTCGCTGATGCCCTCCGCGACCTGACGCTGTTTTTCCTTGTCGGGATACAGGTCTTTTGACAGTGCCTTTGCATATAATTTGATTGCGGACAGCGGCGTTTTGATATCGTGCGAGAGCGATAACAGCAGCGTTTTTTTCTCCTTCATCAGCGCAAGCTCCCGCTGTTTTTGCTCCTCCATATTTTCACGCAGCAGATCGACCCCCCAGACAAATTTCCCGAAAAAACGGCTTTTGCTCTCCTTGATGGGCGAGGTAAAATTTCCTTTGGAAAGCTCATAAGGAAGGCTTGACAGACGCTCAAAAGGGCGCAGGATTTCCCGGCGGACATAAAATAAGAGCCCGAAAGTGACCGCCGCCATTTCTGCCAAAATCACATAAACCACAGCCAAAGACCTTGTTTCTGAAAACCCTACCGGAACGGTATAATCAAAACGGTATAATTTCCCGTTAATCTCGCGGATCATATAATCGCTGTCCGAATCATAAAAATCCCCGCAAAATTCCACAACACGCTCAATATATTCATACTGCGACAGATCAAGCCCCGAAAAACCGTTTTCCTCAATCCAGAGCGCCGCCCTCTTTACCTCGACACGGTACGGTCTGCCACCCTTTAAAATGCCCCCGCTGTTTAAAAACGAATTTCCCAGAACAAGGTTCACCAGAATAAAATTCAGTAGGATAAGCCCAAAAACGGCGAAAAAGATTTTCCTCCATGTTTTCATAAATACCGGTACCCCACGCCCCAGACCGTAAGGATTTTCTGCGGTTTTTTCTGGTCTTTTTCAATTTTTTGCCGCAGCCATTTGATGTGGACGGTCAGCGTCTGCTGCTCGGAAAAACTATCGCTGCCCCAGACACAGTTAAAAATATATTCCTTTGAAAGCGTCCTTCCCTTATTCTCCACCAAAAGTACCAACAGGTCAAATTCTTTTGCCGTCATTTCCAGCAAAACCCCGTTTTTATGTACGGTCCGGTTTATTTTATTGATGCGGATCCCGCCGTCCAGCAATTCATCAAGCGCATACCGCCGCTTAAAAATCCCCCGGATTTTTGCGAGCATGATATCGATGTCGTAAGGTTTTTCAATGTAATCATCCGCGCCGAGGCGCAAACCTTCCAACTTGTCATCCTTGCCGGTTTTTGCGCTGACTATTAAGATGGGGGTATTGCTTTCCTCTCGGATTTTTTTGCAGACCGAAAAACCATCCCCGTCCGGCAGCACAATATCAAGCACAATAAGCCTTGCGCCGTATTTCTGATACAGCTGCAAGGCTTTTTCCTCTTTTTCTGCGATAGATACCGTGTAATTTTCCGCGCGCAAAAAATCGCTCAGCATTCCCGCAAGCTCCTTGTTATCCTCAACGATTAAAACGTCAACCAACCCATTCCCTCCCAAAATATGTTCTGACACCCCATACCAGCGCACCCCCACCGCATAAAATATCCGGCAAAAACCCTTCCCCTGCAATTTCCCGCGGTGTGGCGGTGCGCCGCAAAGGGACCATCACCATCCCATTTCCATCAGCCACCCGTTTAACGCGCGCTCCCGGTCGCGCAATTTTTCCCTGCCATACTGCCCTAAATTATACTCCCCTTGAATGTTCCCGTCAACGATATATAGGATTCTTGTGCATTTCGCCGCGACTTTCACATCGTGCGTGACCAGCATGACGGTCGTTCCCTCTGCATTTAGCTTGGCAAGTTCCTCCATGACCTCATCGGAGGACGCACGGTTTAACGCGCCGGTCGGCTCATCGGCAAAAATCATTTTGGGTTTGTTGATCATGCTCCGGCAAATGCACGCGCGCTGCAGCTGACCGCCTGAAACCTCATTGATGTCATTGTCGGCAACATCGATAATGCCAAGCTTTTTCATCAGCGCATGGCCGCGTTTTTCCGTTTCCCTGCGGCTCTCCTTGATCTTATCGGATTGGCAGGCAGGAAGGATGATATTGTCCAGTACCGAAAGGTTTTTTAGCATGTACATCTGCTGGAAAATAAACCCCATCTCGTCAAGCCGAAGGTCCGCAAGTTCTTTTTGGTCCATCTTTGCAATGTCCTTCCCGCAAAAATCCACCTTACCCGCCGTGATGGCATCCATCCCGGAAACCGCGTATAACAGCGTGGATTTCCCTGAACCGGACGGTCCCATCACGGCAACCATCTCGCCTTCGCCAATGCAGAAATTCACGTTTTTTAAAACATTATTCTGTCGTTTGTTTATGATATAAGTTTTGCAAAGATCTTTTACTTCTAAAATATTTGACATAGAAAACCTCCTATTTTAAGTTCCGCAAGTTCCCTCCCAGTACCAACAACCCGGGAAAAAAATTCTGTCCGCATGGCTCCCAGAATTTTTTCCTGGCACTGTACGGGAACTTGCTGTTTAAGTTCCGCAAGTTCCGCATATGGTTGTTTTTATTCGGTTCCGGATATTTCTGCGGAGGAAATTTTGCGTAAGCCACGCGCCGATAAAAAGGCGGCAAATGCGGTCGCACCAAGCACAAGCAGCGGGAATGCCAGATAAACTTCAAATGCGCGGATTTCAAATTCAATCTGGTACGCACCCATCATCCTAAAGATCGGCGTGATAATCAGGGCGGAGAGCGGCGGCGAGATCAGTATCCCTGTGAGCACGGAAAATAATAGCACAATCCCGATCCGCAATGTCTGGACTAGGATCAGGGATTTGTTCTGGAACCCGATTGCTTTTTGCAGGGCAATCCCATGCTTTTCTTTTGTGATAAAACTTTTCACCATCAGTACCGCGACCAGCATATTGATCCCTAGGATGACCGCCAGGATCATGATTTTCATTCCGTTAAGCTGCGCTGCCACATCACCGATCATATAACTGATATATCCGCCCGCCGTATAAATTTTTGCATCGGGATATGCACTGCCAAGCATTTCGCCCCGCTTGGCAAGCGTGGCATCATCCGGTTCATCCTTATAACCAATCTGGATGCCGAAACTGCCCGCCGCATAATCGTAATCCAATTCCTCGGTCTGGTAAAAACGCACGCCCTCCCCCATGTTATTCATGCTCTGGGTGATCGCGGTTACAAGATACGTTTTCGTTGTCCCTCCCACTTTGATTTCTACATCGTCACCGATTTTTGCCCCGACCCGGTCGGCCGTGATATAAGTCAACGCAATCTCATGGGCATTCTGTGGGGCGCTCCCCTCTATGTAGGTGTACTTGTCACAGGTAATATCCCCAACCCCTTGGAATGCCAAAGAATTTGTAATCTTCCCTGCCTTTGTGACATTGCACCGAAAAAGGATTTCCTGGAAAACGTCGGCAACAATCCCATTATTTTCCAGAATCTCCCGCACCGTGGAAAGTTCCCGGTCAATGTTTGCCCTGTGGTCATCGCCCGGGCGGAACAATAATTCTTTTGAAATTACATGGTCGCTTTTTGCCATATTAAACAACGTGATCAGATGATCGGAGCGCAAGGTGTTGATTGTATTCATCGGGATGATGACCAAAAGCGTTCCCAAAATAAAAATAATGGTCATGGAAATATAACTTTTCATTCCACTTAAAATATCATTGAATGCCATAAAAAACGGTACGGGAAGGCGGGATTTCCCAAGGTGCAGGATTGTTTTTTCCCGGAACCGCTCCCCGCTTTCCCCGCTGCGGATTGCATCGATCGGCGAAAATTTCCTTATCCCGCGCGTGCAAAAATAACTGAACAGTACCACGCTGATCCCCGCAAAAAGTGCGGCCGCGATATTGATCCAAAAATGATTTCCACCGGATAGAATGATTTTTTTTGAAACCTGGCTAATCATTAGTTTGCTAAACGGAATGCTGCAGGCAACCCCTGCCATAGTTCCGATGGCGGAGACCGCCAGATATTTTACGATGTACAGACTCCGGATCTTTCTATTTTTGATCCCAATGGCCTTCATAACACCAATTTCCCGGAATTCCTCGGCAATCGTAAAATGGATGATGAAACGCAGGATCACCAGCGCAATCAGGATCAGGCAGATGCTGACCACCAGCAGGATCGCCGCAATCAGCATATCCATAAAATACAACATTTCCATCATCGAGCGGTCCGCATAAAACACATTGTTAGTTTCCAAACGGTTGAATTTGTCCGTATAATCCGGGTCATCCGTATGGATCCCGACCGAACTGCAGACTGCCGCTTCCTCGTTGTCAAACAAGGCCGCATCGTTCTCACTGACCAAAAAACGTGTCATTCCCACCATCTGCGAGCCGAACAACACATCTTTGGTATAGCCTTTGACCGTGAATTCTTTTTCTGCTTTTCCCTGACGGATCAAAATTTTCGCCCCCTCATGGAAATCATTTTCTGCCAAGCGGAAAATTTCATAGGTAACATAAACTTCCCCGTCGTTTACTTTTGTGATTTCTTTGTTGTTTTTGTCAAAAACCCTGACATCCCCAAGCGTTGACAATGCCAACGTATTGGAATACGCAAACTTTTCCCCTTCCACCAAAACATTTTTCGGCTCGATCTGGATCAACCTTGCAATATAATAATCATAACCGTTTTCTTTTGCAAATTCCTGAAATTTTGCAACGTCATCGCTGCCCGTCGCCGCAAACCAATGATCCGGCGCATCCGCCGCCTCAAAAAAAACATCCAGTGCCCGGCTCACGGTAAGCAGGTTGTTCGCGCTGCTTGCAATAAAGGTTGCCGCCAAGGCCACAAACAGCAACAGGATGAAGTTCATTGTTTTTTTTCGCCTGATATCTTTTTTTAGTATCCGCAGGTACATACATGCCATCCTCCTTCTCTTTATGATGCGATTATAACATGGGATTTCTTAAACAATCCTTAAATTTCAAAAAAACCGCAAGCACCGCAGTCCCCGCAACCATCAGCCAGTCCACCTGCGTGATTGTCACCCCCTTCCCAGTGCTTTCACTGTATTCTTCCCGACACTCATTTTTATGTATCCGCTATTGATATACGTATGTTTACGTGTTATAATTGGGTTACCAAAAAGAAAGAGGTATGAATCGGTTGAAAGTATCGGAATTAGTAAAAGAAATAAAGCGCGCAGGATGTTACAAAACGCGTGAGGGTTCAAATCATGAAATATGGATGAGCCCAATAACCGGAAAATTTTTCACAGGTACTCCAAGATGCCTTGAAGGCTCAGCTCCAGCTTAACAATCGATGAAAAGACCGTCCTTTACCGCCAGGAACTAGAACCGGAAGAAAATTTCCGCTGGTGCCAGCATCAATTACTACCTTCATAGCATCTATCCTCCTTCAAAATAAAAAGGGGTGCCAACTTGACACCCCTAAAATCATCTTATTCTTTGCTCCCCATTTCTGGCAACCTAGACTTGAGCGAAGTCAGAAGTGACATTGGGAGTACGACCGGGGGAAGCCCCCCGGTCCTTGGCGGATTAGCAGCCGCAGCCGCATCCACAGTTGTTGTTATTGTTCATACCGATGCCGTTCCCACAGCCGCCGCAGAAGAGAAGCAGCAGGATGATCCAGGTGCAGGAATCAAAGCCGCAGCCACAGCCGTTCCCATTCCCAATGCCGTTCCCACAGCCGCCGCAGAAGAGAAGCAGCAGGATGATCCAGATGCAGCTGTTGCCGCCCCCAAATCCTACACCGCAGCCATTGCCACAGCCATTCCCGCAGCCATTCCCACAGCCACAACCATTGTTCTCACAACCGCATCCGCAGTTCGTAGCAGATAAATCACTCATTTTGATGCCTCCAAAAAGATTTTACAGTGTATCATATGTGCATGGGCTTGCCTTATTTCCTCCGGATTGATAAAAAAGTTCCGAAAAATAAAAAAGCACATATTGGTAGTACGGCGAATACAATAAAGAAAAAATTGGATTTATCGGCTGAAAATCCATGACGGTACAGGTTGCGGCCGAAAAGCGTTATGGAATTTTCGTTTGGTCGGTCTGGAGGCGGGATGGAACGTGCAGGCAGACTGGTACATGCAAAGATGGCATATGCCGCCGGATATACCGGACGAGGGATTACAGCCGCTGTGATAGATACCGGGATTGGAGCGCACCCAGACCTTTCTGGGGAGCGTCTTCTTTTCTTTCGTGATTTTGTAAACCGCAGAGGGATGCCTTACGATGATTCCGGGCACGGAACACATGTCTGCGGGATCCTTGCAGGCAGCGGCAGGCTGGCAAATGGCAGATGGAGGGGGATTGCGCCGGAATGTTCCCTGGTCGTATTGAAAGCGCTTGATAGAAACGGGGACGGGGAACCGGCGGATGTGATGGCGGCATTAAAATGGGTACTGGAGAGAAGGGCGGAATTTAATATCCGCGTGGTCAATCTTTCTTTTGGCGCAAGCTGCGAGGAGGGCGATGCGGATTATAGGAAGTTGTTGTTTTTGGTGGAGCAGGTCTGGGATGCGGGAATCTGTGTGGTCGGTGCAGCGGGAAACCTAGGACCTGGGAAGAGCACGGTCACGCTGCCCGGCTGCAGCAACCGGATTATTACGGTAGGGGCATCGGAGGAGGGAATGTTTGCAAACCGCTATTCCGGCCGTGGACCGGGGCGGGGCGGGAGTATGAAGCCGGACCTGGTTGCCCCGGCAGGGAATATCCGCAGCCTGATGCCCTTACATTATGAAATGAGGGATGGAAAAGCATATTTTACCGGACGGCAGGGGGGTGGGAAAGGAAAACTGCCGGATGCGCAAAGCTGGGAGAGGCTGCTTTTAGAGGAAAGGATCCGCAGGAGGCTTATGATGTCCGGCTATGCGGTAAAAAGCGGAACTTCGATGTCAACACCGATGGTTTCCGGTGCAGTCTGCCTGTTGTTGCAGAAGGAGCCGCAGCTTACGGCGGAGGAAATCAAAAAAAGGCTCTGGCAGTCGGCATGGGACTTGGGGCTGCCAAAAGAGCAGCAGGGATGGGGGATGCTTGACATACAAAAGTTATTGCAGTAGTTTGGGTGGGGATTTTGGGTGGAATCTAGGCAATCTGACGGGATGGCCGTGGCACAGGAAAATATGTGGCCGGGCTGCGGCCATCCGGGGATGCCGGCAATGGAATCATGCATGCCACTGAAGTGGTGCATCGGCGGCGCGGTGAATTTCCCCCTTGACTTTTTCCCGGATGATGCTCAATAATATAAGAGAGAATTAAAATATTATTTTCTTTGATGGAAAGGATACCAAAAGATCATGGCAGGTTCAAGCTTTGGCACTATTTTTCAGGTCACGACATGGGGCGAGTCCCACGGGAAGGGGATCGGCGTTGTCCTTGACGGATGTCCGGCAGGCATCCCGGTCAACGAGGAAAGGGTACAGGCCTATCTAAACCGCCGCAGGCCGGGGCAGACACGCTATTCCACCCCGCGCAAGGAAAACGACACCGTCACCATCGAATCCGGCATTTTTGAGGGTCGAACCACCGGGACACCAATTTCCATGGCAGTCTATAACGAGACGCAGCGCTCCGCCGATTACTCGGAGATCGCGGGCTATTACCGCCCCGGACATGCCGATTTTACATTGGATGCCAAATATGGTTTCCGAGATTACCGCGGCGGCGGGCGTTCGTCCGGGCGCGAGACCATTGGGCGTGTGGCGGCAGGTGCCGTGGCATGCGCCTTTTTAAAGGAGCTTGGCATTTCCGTCACCGCCTACACAAAGGCAATCGGGCCGGTCCAGGCCACCCCTTCTTCCCTTCTCCCCGATAAGCTCGCAAAAGAGCGCGATGCCAGCCCCCTCTTTTTGCCGGGGGAAGATGCATCCCGCGCGGCGGAGGAATATTTACAGGACACAATGAAAGATTTTAATTCCGCCGGCGGCATCATCGAGTGCATCCTTTCCGGCATGCCAGCCGGTATCGGCGACCCGGTTTTTGAGAAGCTTGACGCAAACCTTGCCAAGGCAATTTTTTCCATCGGTGCCGTCAAAGGGTTTGAGATTGGCGCGGGGTTCTCCGTTGCCACGGCAAACGGTTCATCCAACAATGATGCATTCCTCGGAATAAAAAACGGGCGTGCCGTCAAGGCAACCAACCACGCGGGCGGCATTTTAGGCGGCATCAGCGACGGCTCGGACATTGTACTGCGCGCCGCCATCAAGCCAACCCCTTCCATTTTTAAGGAACAAAAGACCATACGGCGCGATGGCAGCCCGGTTTCGGTACAGGTAAAGGGCAGGCATGACCCCATCATCGTTCCGCGCGCGGTCGTGGTCGTGGAGGCAATGGCGGCGCTGGTGGCCGCGGATGCCCTGCTGGTCAACATGGGGGCAAAAATGGACCGCGTCCGGGAATTTTACCGGGCGGGGAACTAAGATGTGGCAAGTTTTCCATCCCAATGCCCGACCCTAAACGGCACGTGCCCTGCCGCACATGCCGTTTGGGCTATATTCCCCAATTTTCCCCCTAACAATATTTCTAAACTTCTTGTTTAATACCACTTGACATCCGACATAATCCGAGTATAATAGTAATCGCTGCTTCAGTTTAGGAATTCTAAACTTGAAGTTTACTACCATGTAAAAAAGGAAACAATTGGAATCCGCTTTCCTCCGCTATCAGTATTTCCGGCGCGGATTCAGAATGCGAGGAATCATGAAAATAGGCGCTAAAATCAAAGAATTGCGCGTCCAAAAAAGCCTGACGCAGGAAGAACTGGCTGACCGCTGTGAGCTGTCAAAGGGCTTTATCTCCCAGTTAGAGCGCGACCTGACTTCACCGTCCATCGCAACGCTGGTTGACATTTTGCAGTGCCTTGGCACAAACCTTGAGGAATTTTTTTCCAATACCGCCTCCGAGCAGGTTGTATTTGCAAAGGCGGACTACTTTGAGAAAGTGGATGGCGAACTGAAAAATAAAATTGAGTGGATCATCCCAAACGCACAAAAAAATATGATGGAACCGATCCTTCTGACACTGGATCCGGATGGTGCAACCTACCCGGATAACCCGCACGAGGGGGAGGAATTTGGATATGTCCTAAACGGTGCCATCAACATCCACATCGGCAGCAAGACTTACAAGGCCAAAAAAGGTGAGTCCTTTTATTTTATACCGAACAAAAAGCATTTTATCAGCGCACAGGGGAAGGCAGGTGCCGTGATTTTGTGGGTTTCCACCCCGCCAAGCTTTTGACCGCCCTTCCCTGCCTAAAGCCTTTGTTCCCTGAAGACCCTTGCCTCCGCGCCCTGCGCAGAAAGGAAACAATCGGATGATTGATAATAAACTGATCGAACTTGTTGGTATCACCAAACGCTATGATGGCAGCACGGTCATTGATGACCTGAATCTTTACATACGCGAAAATGAATTTTTAACGCTCCTAGGTCCGTCCGGCTGCGGTAAGACCACGACCCTGCGCATTATCGGTGGTTTTGAATCACCCGACGAGGGCAAGGTTCTTTTTGATGGCAGGGATATCACGAAGCTGCCGCCAAACGAGCGCCAATTAAACACTGTTTTCCAGAAATATGCGCTTTTTACCCATATGACAATTGCGGATAATATCGCGTTCGGGTTGAAAATAAAGAAAAAAAGCAAGCAATATATTAAAGATAAGATTAAAGTGTTAAGGAATAGTTGTAGAGATAAAAAGTAC
>CAYMGZ010000051.1:0-1236 GCA_964390095.1 uncultured Lachnospiraceae bacterium
CCATGCGCTGGATGCCCCAGATCGGCGCGACATTGTCAAATTGCAGCATGTACGCCATCGCGGCGCGCGAATGCGTGATCAGGCCGCCCGCCAGCCCTTTCATCGCGATAAATCCCATATTCTTTTCAATGCAGCTTTGTACAAGTGCTTCCTCTTTTTGGGAGGAAAGGTAGCTGAACGGGAACTGCAAAGTTTCATAAAGCCCGGAGGCAACCGCTTCCTGCGCAATGCCAAGCTTATGTGCCGTGATGCCGATATGCCGGATTTTCCCCTCCGCCTTTGCCTTTAACATGCACTCGTACATACCCGTGCCATCCCCCGGTGCAAAACAGCGGTCGGCACAGTGGAACTGGTAAATATCTATGTAATCCGTGCGCAGGTTATGCAGCGATGTGTCAAGCTGCGCCCAGAAATCCTCCGGCGTTTTTGCCATTGTCTTTGTCGCAATGTAGATTTTATCCCGCATCCCGTCCGCCCCAAATGCAGCGCCAAGCTTTTCCTCACTGTCGCTGTAGGCGCGCGCAGTATCAAAGAAGGTCATGCCGCCCTCCTGTGCGCGGCGCAGGATGCGGACCGCCTCCTCCATTGGGACACGCTGGATCGGAAGTGCGCCAAAGGCGTTTTGCGGTATGGTGATCCCGGTGGAACCTAACGTGATCTGTCTCATGTTTTCCTCCGTTTCTTTTGGTATTTCTTATTGGTTGTTCAATTGTTTCACATATTTAGGATGGTCGGTTTCCGGAACTTTCAGCGCTTCCATTGTTGCGTTGGGAAGCAGACCCTTTCTTAATTACTATACCACGACAAATGGGGGATTGCAAGGGAAAGTAAATATTTAGCGAAAGACGGTTACAAGATTCACTTTACATCGGCAGCCTGATAAAGTATAATATTTTTCTAAAGCATAGGTGGCAGGGATTGTGTCGTGAACCGAATCAGGAATCGGGTCGGGAAGCGAGTTAATAAAAAAATGGTGCAGGATAATCTTTTGGAGCAGAAGGGGAAAGGGCGGGGGATCAAATACATCATCGGAAATGGCAATCAGCAGGAACACCCTTCCAAAAACGGAAATATCAAAAAAAATTGAAATACCTATTTACCGGGCGCAAAAAAAATGCTATAATGCTGAAATGGCACGTTAATACGTGAAAGTTGGAATGTACCGCACAAAAACGCCGATGGATTAGGAGGGCAATTGCGGGACTAAAAAAACAGCAATTGCCCGGACAGTGCCCG
>CAYMGZ010000051.1:1336-4398 GCA_964390095.1 uncultured Lachnospiraceae bacterium
GAAAAAGATTGCCGGAAGCTTGCGGACGGGAATCTTTTTCCTTGGTCATTGGGTAGTGGGAGGGCAATTGCGGAACTTAAAAAACAGCAATTGCCCGGACAGTGCCCGGAAAAAGATTGCCGGAAGCTTGCGGACGGGAATCTTTTTCCTTGGTCATTGGGTACTGGGAGGGCAATTGCGGAACTAAAAATAGGAGGATAAAATATGGCAGAACTGATGTTGGGCAACAAAGCCTTTGCCAGGGGGCTTTACGAGGCAGGCTGTGCCGTAGTGTCGAGCTATCCCGGCACGCCGAGCACGGAGGTGACGGAGGAAGCCGCAAAATATGACGAAATCTACTGTGAATGGGCACCGAACGAGAAAGTGGCGCTTGAGGTGGCATTCGGGGCCAGTCTTGCCGGGAAAAGAAGCTTTTGCGGCATGAAGCATGTCGGCCTGAACGTGGCGGCGGACCCACTGTTTACCTGCTCTTACACCGGCGTGAACGCAGGCCTTGTCATCTGTGTGGCGGACGACGCGGGGATGCATTCCTCGCAGAACGAACAGGATTCGCGCCACCATGCAATCGCATCCAAAATCCCGATGCTTGAGCCGTCGGACTCGGAAGAAGCCTGCCAGTTTACGAAAAAAGCATTCGAGATGTCCGAGGAATTTGACACCCCGGTGATCATAAAAATGTGCACGCGCGTGGCACATTCCCAGAGCATTGTAAACACGGGGGAGCGCATCACGCCGCCGGCGAAAATTTACGAAAAAAATATCGCAAAATACGTGATGATGCCGGCGAACGCCATCCGCCGCCATCCATTTGTGGAGGAGCGCATGGCAAAGCTTGCCGCGTATGCGGAGGATTGCGAATTCAACCGCGTGGAAATGGGGGATACGGCGCTCGGCATCATCACCTCATCGACCAGCTACCAGTACGCGAAGGAAGTCTTTGGTGAGAAAGCCTGCATCCTGAAGCTTGGCATGGTCAACCCGCTCCCACAAAAACTGATCCTTGATTTTGCGGCGAAGGTGGACAAATTGGTGATCTTGGAGGAACTCGACCCGATCATTGAAAACCACTGCAAAACCCTTGGGCTCACCGTCACGGGCAAGGATGTCTTCCCGGTCACGGGCGAATTCAGCCAGTCATTGGTGGCGGAAAAACTGGGCATGGAATCTTCCCCGGCAAAATCCCTTGACGAGGCGCTCCCAAACCGCCCGCCGGTCATGTGCGCAGGCTGCCCGCACCGTGGGCTGTTCTACACGCTCGCAAAATTAAAATGCACGGTGCTCGGCGATATCGGCTGCTACACACTCGGCGCGGTCGCACCGCTCTCGGCGATGGACATGACGCTTTGCATGGGCGCATCGGTGTCCGCCATCCACGGCTTTAACAAGGCGCTCGGCGCAGAGGGCGAGAAAAAAACGGTGGCAGTCATCGGTGATTCCACCTTCATGCATTCGGGCATGACGGGGCTTGCCAACATCGCCTACAACCAAAGCAATTCCACCATCATCATCCTTGATAATTCGATCACGGGCATGACCGGCCACCAGCAGAACCCGACGACCGGTTATAACATCAAGGGCGACCCGGCAGGGAAAATTGATCTGGAAGCGCTGTGCAAGGCTATGGGAATCTCCCGCGTGGTTGTGGTTGACCCGTATGACCTGGCGGAATGCGAGCGCGTCATAAAGGAGGAACTGGCAGCAGAAGAACCATCCGTCATCATCAGCCGCCGCCCGTGTGCGCTGTTAAAATATGTAAAACCGGGAAAACCGATTGTGGCGGCGCAGGAAAAATGCGTGGGCTGCAAGGCATGCATGCGCCTTGGCTGTCCGGCGATCAGCATCCGGGAGGGCAAAGCGGTGATTGATGCGACCCTGTGCGTCGGGTGTGGGGTGTGCACGCAGTTGTGCAAATTCGGCGCGTTAAAGTGATGTAAATGCATGAATGGCATTGCAATTGTAAGAGCCTCTTTCCGGCTGTGACTTTGCAAAATGTCCAGGGAAGCAGTATTTTGTGATAATGGCAGAAAGGATTGGAACCAGGAAATGACAAAAAATGTAATGATTGTCGGCGTTGGCGGGCAGGGCAGCCTGCTTGCGAGCAAGCTTTTGGGCAGGCTGCTCCTGAACGAGGGCTATGATGTCAAAGTGTCGGAAGTGCACGGCATGAGCCAGCGCGGCGGCAGCGTGGTAACATATGTAAGGTTCGGGGAGAAAGTATATTCCCCGATCATCGATAAAGGCGAGGCAGATTTCATAGTGTCGTTCGAGCAGTTAGAGGCGGCGCGCTACTTAGAATATTTAAAACCGGAAGGCAGGGTGGTGACAAACACCCAAAAAATCGACCCGATGCCAGTCATCACGGGGGCGATGCCATACCCGGAAGATTTGATCGGGAAAATGCAGACGAAGGGCTTTGCGGTGGACGCGCTCAACTGTCTGGCGCTTGCCGAGCAGGCCGGTTCGGCGAAGGCGGTCAACATCGTTCTAATGGGGCGGCTTTCGAAATATTTCGACATTGCACCGGAAAAGTGGGAGAAGGCAATCGAGGAGTGTGTGCCGGGGAAGTTTTTGGAGTTGAATAAGAAAGCATTTGCGCTTGGCAGTGGGAATGAACTTCGGGTTTAAAGCGGTTTTTAGGTTGGACGTTCCTTCACACGGGGGAGCAATGGCTGTTTGGCTCCGCGCAGGTTCGCGGGGCATGTGAAAATAAAATATTTCCTGCATGCGCAGGAGGAAGATGGGGGAATCATGAAAAATTATTATCAACCGGAAATTGAGACAATGCCGCTGGATCAGTTAAAGGCGCTGCAGAGCGAGCGGCTAGTAAAACAGGTGCAGCATGTGTATGACAATGTAAAATTCTACCGCGAGCGGATGGAGGAAGCAGGGGTTACACCTGCGGATATCCATGGCATCGAGGATTTACATAAGCTGCCGTTCATCACGAAGGACGACTTGCGCGACCAGTACCCGTATGGCCTGGTCGGCGTGCCGCTCTCCGAATGTGTGCGCATCCAGTCCACCAGCGGCACGACCGGGCGGCGCGTTGTCTCGTTCTACAC
>CAYMGZ010000051.1:4408-11810 GCA_964390095.1 uncultured Lachnospiraceae bacterium
CACGCAGGGAGACCTTGATATATGGGAGGATTGCTGCGCGCGGGCAATCGTGGCGGCGGGCGGCACGAAGGAGGATGTCTGCCATGTCTGCTACGGCTACGGGCTTTTCACGGGTGGTCCCGGCTTGAACGGCGGCTCCCACAAGGTCGGCTGCCTGACGCTGCCAATGTCCTCCGGAAATACCGAGCGCCAGTTACAGTTTATGACCGACCTTGGCGCGACCATCATCTGCTGCACGCCGTCCTACGCCGCGAACCTTGCCGAGGCGGTGAACGAGCGCGGGCTGCGCGACCAGATCAAATTAAAGGCGGGCATTTTCGGCGCGGAGCCGTGGACGGAGGAAATGCGCCATGATATTGAGAAGAATCTTGGCATCAAGGCGTATGATATCTACGGGCTGACGGAAATCTCCGGCCCGGGCGTGTCCTTTGAGTGTGAGGAGCAGGCCGGCATGCATATCCAGGAAGACCATTTCATCCCGGAGATCATCAACCCGGATACGGGCGAGGTGCTGCCAGAAGGGCAGATCGGGGAACTGGTATTCACCTGTATTACGAAAAAAGCCTTCCCGCTGCTGCGCTACCGCACACGCGATTTGTGCTATTTGACAAGGAAGCCTTGTTCGTGCGGGCGCACCCATATCCGCATGCACAAACCGACCGGCAGAAGCGATGACATGATGATCATCAAGGGTGTCAATGTATTCCCGTCGCAGATTGAGACCGTGCTGTTAAAACAGGGCTATCAGGCAAATTATCAGATTATGGTTGACCGTATCGGCAATAACGATACCTGCGAGGTGCAGGTGGAGCTGACCACAGAGATGGCGGCGGACGCGTCCGTACCTGTGGCGGCGAGGGAGAAGAAGCTTGTGAAAGGTCTGAAAGCAATGCTTGGCATCCTTGTGGATGTGAAGGTTGTGGAGCCGAAAACCATCGCGCGCAGCGAGGGCAAAGCGGTGCGGGTTGTGGATAAGAGGAAGCTGTACCAGTAGAGATTGGCAGGACAAAGCGGAAGAACTCTTTGCGTCCTTTTGGGCAGGGTTAAAAAAACTGCCCGGAGTATAAAGCCGTGAATTGGTAATTCCGCTTGACCTGGCCATAAATCCCATGTTATCATTTCCTGTGATAATTGCAATGTGCTAACTATATATTCGGCGATTAAAAATTGCCGGATATATACCCCCAAAAGGGGATGCGCACCCGCACGAAGCTGTAGATGCCGCAGAGCGGCCGTGCCCGGCGCAGTCTGCGATAATGAATCGCCAACTATATAAATAACATACATAAGGAAATGATGACATGGAACAGGAATCAAACAGGTCCGTCGAAGAATGCGGGACGGATAAAAGTAAAAAAACGAAAAAGAGCCCAAGTACGGAATGCATTGACATGAAGAAGGCTGGGGAAGCGAAGAAGGTTGAAAAAGCCATGGATTTAAAAGAGCAGGCCGTCGATGCGCTAAGATCCGCAGGGGAGGATTGGCCGGAGAAGTTATGGAAATGCGTGATTGCATTTGAAAATGAGGTTTTTACAACATCGGGGCGCGGCAACCGTCCCGGCATTACATTCACATACACGGTTACCAGAACGGCCGGCGCAGGGGGCAGGCATTATCATGGCACTGTAATCCCAGGATATGGAAATGAAATCCGGATTGGGGGGAAAACGAAAAGCATCAGCCGTTCCACGGTAGAATTGGCCTGCCGGAGGGTACAAGAGATGGGAGAGGCCATCAAGAGTCCTAGGTCCCTCGGCATCCCTGGTGCCGGAAGTTATCTGTATAGCCTGTTTGTAAGGTTCGGGCTGATCAAAGTTTTATAATCTTCCATGCATGCTTTTTGGCGCATGCCGCTTTACTCCGGCCCGATGTACACCACCTCCGGTTCATTATGGATGCGTGGGATCCGGGTTGTGTTGGATAATCCCCTGCTGATGATGAAGCGGCCATCGTGGATGCCGCTGGTCCATCGCGGCAAAAAGCCCTGCCCCGGAGCCCAAATCCCCTTTCCGAATATGCGCCACTGCCCGCCATGTGCATGTGCGGACAAGCATAGTTGTAAGGGGTAAGGCGAGAGGAGCGGCCAATTTTCCGGGTGGTGGGAGAGCAGGACATGGTAGCCTGGTATGGAGCAAAAAGCGGGAAGCCAGGAAGTGTCCGGTGTCAATGCGCGGTGTTTTTTGGCTTCTGGTTCCCTCTTTGGGTACCGCGCCTTGGAACGTTCAAAAGTCGGCAGGCCAGCCACAAAGCGCCTATAATCGAGGACGTAGGCGGAGGTTAGGCCACCAATGACCAGGTTTCCCTTTTTCGTCCAGCAGTTGTCCAGGATGGTTACGCCAGTGGAACGGATTTTATCCAAATCTGCTTCATCCAGCATCCATTCATGGTTGCCGAGCGACAGGAATGTCGGAACGAGAGCGGCACATTCAGCCAGAAATGGCAGAATATAAACTTGCGTATCCAGCGGGGAGCGGTCGTCCTCCGGATGCGACCCGTAGATGATATCCCCGGCAATCATGATGGCTTCCGGACGATGGGCGCGCAGGCTGCCAAGGATATCGGAATAGGGATGGTTGTGCAGGTCCCCCAAGAGCGCCAGCCGCGGTGCATTGGGAATTTTATATATGGTATCCAGCATTCGGCACGCCTCCTTTTTGTTTCACGGTTTTACTTTCTGTTTCTCTGCATTGCAAGTTCCTATTTCCGGGCTGCGCTGCCAAAGCAGCCAGTTTTGTGCGTGGGCGGATATTTTCCGCATCCCGTTGGGGCAACCGGGTGTATGCATTGCGAAAGCTCATGGACGGGTTCCAATTCCGAGAAGCCTCCCCGCATTTTCCCCCAGGATCTGCTTTTTCTCATCTTCCGTCAACCCAATCCCCGAAAACCGTTCCACATACCGTTTTTGTGGCTGCCAAGGGCTGTCGGTCGCAAAAAGGATGCGTTCGGTGCCATGTTTCCTCGCGATGCGCAAAAAGTCCCCGTCCTCAAGGACCACGCGGCTGTAAGGTCCTGCAGGGACATCCGGGTACGCGTCGAGCGGACCAATCGAAAATGCAGTGTCGAGGAAAACCGGTGCCCCGGCCAGATCGCTCTCCACCTCATCCCAGCACGCCCAGTTCCCCATGTGCGCAAGCACAAACTTCTCCGGCCGCACCTCTTTTATCACCGCCAAAATCTGCGCTACCGACGAATAATTATGGTCGTACAGCCCGATGTCGATCCCGGCATGGATTAACGTAATCAGCCCAAGCTCCGACGCGCAGGCAATGATGCGCTTCATGCGGATATCGTCAAGGTCAACTTTCTGGTATGCCGGGTGCAGTTTGATGCCCTTGATGCCGGCTCGCGCAAGGCAGCGTAACTCCTCCTTATAATTTTCGTAATCCGGGTGCATGCCGCAAAAGGTCAAAATCCCCTCCGCCCCAAGTGTTTCCTTATCGCGCAGGAGGTTGTGGTTGACGGAGGATACCTGCCCGGCCGAGGTCATGACCGGGAGATTGACGGAATAGGTAATGCCCGCCTCCTTCATGGAAGCGGCAAGGCCGGAGGCGGTACCGTTTGTCGCGGGTAGTACGCCTGCGGCTTTTCCGAGCTTTTCAAGCACCCGTTTTGAAATTGCCTCAGGGAATGTGTGGGTATGGAAATCTATCACCATGTGTTTTGCTCCTTTCCGTGTGGACGAGATCTTTTTCATGCACCTCCCTATATCCTAAGTCTATTTTTCCCACACGTCAACAAAAAAATTGAAAACCATTCCTATATTTTCGCGCGTTTTGCCTGTTGCACCTGCTGTAAGATCCCGTCAATTTTTTTCCGGATAAATTCCTTGTGTTCTTCCCGCACCAAAAAATAAAGGTACGAATCTTTTACATAATCCGCTGGCATCCCCCTGCCCGCAATTTTAAAATTGACATAGCCCCTGCGAATATAATCCCCGATCCGCTCGTTTGATATGAATGCCGGACGGTTCATGCATTCCGAAAAGGCGCGCGGCGTGCTGTTGTTCGGGCATGGGAAGGTGGCACGGACATCGTACTCTAACTGCATCCGGGATTGGTGGGCATAATGTTCCTTGCGTTTCCCGCAGTCAGGGTAGCAGACTTCATTGACCAAAATTTCCAGCCGCCCGGCATAGGGCTGTAATTCGTCAAGAAGGGTTTTGTTGTGGTTTAAGTCATAATCCAGCACAACCAAGCGGTAATCCTTTTCAAGCTCCGCCCGCAGCAACGCAGGTTCCGTGATGCGCCTTGTGGTCGAGGAAATCAGCGGGAAAGCCGGGTATTCCCGGCGGATGTAATCCTCCAGGACCTGTGCGTTCACCAAGACTTGGTTCATGCCATTGTCCGCCAAATGCATGATGAGGTTGCAGTAGGTATCATGCAAATGCTTTTCTTCCAGCAGGGAATTTGTCCAAGTAAAACGGACGGGAACCCCTTCCGTGTTATATAATTTTAAAGTATTCTCAATCTCATGCTTTGGGATCAGCCCAAAAACTGCCCTGCCGCCGTTCCAGATGGCACCGGGGAAAGTGCCGTAGACCGAGCCGATTTGGTAGTTTTCCCGAAATTTTTCGGGAAATTCCTTCATCAGATCAATTGTGACCAGATTGAGGGAACGGAAAAAGCAAAAGCCCGGCAAATGCCAATAAATGTTTTTTTCCATAAGTCTCAAAATCCTCCTGATATGAGTGTTTTGTTGGATTCTTAGGATTTCCCTGTTTTTCAGGGTTGTTTGTCCGTTCCTGCCCGTACCATGTGTGGGAGCTTGCCCCAAATCCCCGCGAAAACCGCACGTAACCCTGCCGTGTTTGGTGGAATATCCGGTTGGGGAAGGGAATTTTAGGGATGGGAAGGGAATGTTGCATAATTGATTTTTTAATTGTACTACAAAAAGTGCGGAAACTCAAGGTGTTTAACAAGTTGACAAAGGGGAGTTTCCATGATAAGCTAATTCTATATGAAAAAATTTTCCTGTGGTTTAAGATCTGTAAGAAAGGAGAAGGTATGGGAAAAAAGCGGATGGCGATATTATTGTTGTGCCTGTGCATGCTTTTGTCCGCCTTGCCATTACAAACGGCGGTGGCAGGGGAGGATATCACGATGGAGGTTGGGGAGACAGTCACACTGCAGGCCCACGGCAGCTGGTACCAGAGTTCGGACAACGCAGAGAATGGCAAATGGATATGGGAAATTGAGGATGAGTCTATTTTGGGGGGCAATCCTTTGAGGGAGCCGCACGGGCGTTATTTTGACCTGACAGGGCTTCGTCCGGGAAGGACAAAGGTCATACTTCATTATACTGACCCGGTTACTCTGGCTCCACAAAAGGATACATGGAATGTTACCGTAACCGGAACGGCTGGCATGGACACAGAAAAGCCGGCTTCTTCGTTTGTGCTTGGCAGGGTGGGGGAAAATGTAAAGAAAAGTGTAACGGATATTGGAGAATATTCCAGCGAAGTAAACCTTGTGCCGGTAGAACACGGCGGTCTGTGGGGATTTGCCAATAGCAATATGGAACTTGTGATTCCGTTCCAGTATGACGAGGCAGCCAGCTTTCATGGCGTTAATAAATATACTGTTGTGACGTTGGACGGGAAAAAATACGTGATTGATGCACAAGGGAATGTTTTGGACATTGCACCCTACAAATATTTCGTGATTTATGGAGAATATATCAAAGGGTACAATTCGGTTAATAATTATGGCTTTGCTTCCGGCAGCATTGATTATTATAAGGGGGAGAAGAAAACATCCGGGGAAGCATATGATAATGCTGAAAATGCAGCGGAGACAGCGGTTCGTTCGAAATGGCAGTTGATGTACTGCATGAGTGATTCCTGTGAATCCGAGGAATACCGATTATGGTATCTGGATGATTACCATAATCCTACTGACGATGGATATGCATTGGAGATCAAAGTGTCGTCGGAACTTGTTTTGCCGAATGCGGACAGGGACACAAGGGGAATGGCCGCGCAATTCATGATAGAAGATTTGATGGTAGTCCGCTCGAAGGACTTAGGGTTGTATGGGGCGATTGACCGGACCGGGACGCTGGTTGTTCCGTTGGAGTACGACAAGCTCTATACTTCCGATGGTGGTTATCTTGCCTATAAAAAGGGCAACGAGTGT
Source organism: uncultured Lachnospiraceae bacterium (assembly GCA_964390095.1). Lineage (GTDB taxonomy): Bacteria > Bacillota > Clostridia > Lachnospirales > Lachnospiraceae > RGIG4057. The sequence goes on from CAYMGZ010000051.1 coordinate 10,543, forward strand.
GGGTTATTGAAAAATCCGGTGAACCCGCCTGTGCCGACACCGGTTCCGACCGCCACGCCAAAACCAACCGCTACGCCGGTTCCGACGGCCACACCAAAGCCGACCGCCACACCAAAGTCCACGGCAAAGCCGACGGCCAAACCGAAGTCCACGCCAAAGCCGACCGCCACACCAAAGCCGACGGTCAGACCGAAGTCCACGCCAAAGCCGACCACTACACCAAAACCGACCGCCAAACCGGAGTCCACGGCAAAGCCAGCACCAACCGCCACTCTGACCCCTGCGCCCTCCACATCGGAATTTACAATCAAAAAGAGTACCCTGACGAAATACAAAGGCAAGGGCAGCGCGGTGACGGTCCCAAGCGGTGTTACAAAAATCGGGAAATCCGCATTTGCTGGCTGTACATCTTTAACCAGCGTAACAATCCCTGACAAAGTAACCCACATAGGGGAAAAAGCATTCCGTGGTTGTACCAAGCTGACTAGCGTGGTGCTTCCACGTTCGGTGAAAGCAATCGGGGAGGACGCGTTTTCCGGCTGCACATCGCTGGTCAGCGTGGTCATCCCGGAAAAAGTTACCCGCATTGAAGACTGGTTATTTTCCGGCTGTACATCCTTGGCCAGCGTAACCATCCCAAGCAGCATTACGGAAATTGGGCTTTTTGCATTTTCTTCCTGTAATGACTTAAAAGATATTTACTATGGCGGAACCGAGGAACAATGGGAAGCCCTCACCGCCGGTCAATCCAGCGATGCACCACTGAAAACCGCCACGCTCCATTGCACCGCCCCTGACACTATGCCAAAAGTCGGCGATATCGTAGATTCCGACACGAAGATGTTTGCGTCCGTACAGGAGTATTTGGATGCACAGGCGGACCAGATCGAGGCGGCAAAGAAACAGATCGAAGGTTCCGGTATGTCGGTGGATATTATGGCGGACGGGGATACATTAGTCTACCATTATATCTATGCTACCGAGGTGCCAGTCAATGACGAGACGACCGCTTCCTTTGATGCGGGCGTGGACGATTACAAGATGCAGTTTGACGCAATCCTTGGCGAGATGGAGCAGTTGATTGACGTTGCAAAGCCGGCAGTAAAATTGGTTTATGAGAATCCGGACGGCTCTGTTGTCTATACACATACTTTCACAAAATAAGATTGATATCTTTTCCGGGGGAGGTTTTTTGCCTCCCCCGGATTACCTTTTGGAAAAATACACGAAGAAAGTCTAAAAAGAGATGAAATTTCACGTTTTCCATG
>CAYMGZ010000052.1:0-11773 GCA_964390095.1 uncultured Lachnospiraceae bacterium
CCCACACCCAATTTCTCCACGCGAAGTACTCTCAATTTTCAAAACCGCGCCTCGAAAAAGGGAATAACCCTGATTTCTGGATCAAAAAAATCGAGCGGAATTGCAAACGGGATTGGGAAAACGATAAAAAACTGCTTTACTTAGGCTATACAATCATCCACCTTTGGGGACAGGATATCCTTAAGCATACGGCGGAGTGCGTACAGGCGATCGAGGAAGCAATCTGGGATGATAAAATTGAAACTTTCCCCGAAGAATATTCTGATTGAAACGTCACTCCCCTGTCCGTTTTCCGCCATCTCCTGCTTCCGTGCCCTGACCGCCAATCTGCGCCGCACCGCCCTGCGATGTGGCATCCGTGGGTTTCCCCCCATCCGTGCCACCGGTTGGTCTTCCGCCATTCCCGGTTGGCTTCCCTGTTGTTTCACCATCCCCGGCATCCGGATTCTGGGAATTTTCCCCATCCGGTGGGTTGGCGGTACTCTTGCCATCCTGAACTGGTTTGCCCGCCACGGTATTTCCGGTTGTGTTGCCATTCTGGTTCGGCTCACCTGTCTCACCATCCCCGGTTCCATCGCCGTCCTGACCCGGCTCATCCGTCTCACCATCCCCGGCTTCATCGCCGTCCTGATCCGGCTCATCCGTCTCACCATCCCCGGCTTCATCGCCGTCCTGACCCAGCTCATCCGTCTTACCGCTCCCGGCTTCATCACCGTCCTGATCCGGCTCATCCGTCTTACCATCCCCGGCTTCATCGCCGTCCTGACCCGGTTCATCCGCCTTACCGTTCCCTGCCTCATCGCCGTCTTGATCCGGCTCATCCGCCTTACCGTTCCCGGCTCCATCGCCGTCCTGACCCGGCTCATCCGCCTCACCGTTCCCGGTTCCGTCCCCGGCCTGACTTTCCTCGCCTACCTCGCCGTTCCCGGTTTCCTCACCGGCTTCACCCAATTCCCCCTCCTCGGTCTCCTCCTTCGGCGGCCTCAAATCCACATATGCCACAAATTCCTTCGCCGCAACCCCTTCATGCAGCCGGTTCATAAACGCCTGCCATATCCTGCCCGGATATGTATTCCCCATCAAATCGTCCATCGCTTTCGGCATATCACACCCAACCCAGACCGCTGTCGTATAATATGCTGTATAACCCGCGAACCACCCATCCTTCTGGTCATTCGTCGTCCCGGTCTTCCCGGCGGCCACCTGCCCCGTGACCTTTAATTTCCGCCCGGTTCCGCTTTCCATGACCCCCTGCAGGCACGCCGTCATCATACGCGCCGCATTGACCGCATAAACCCGCTCCGGCTCCGCCACATCCCCGACAACTACATTGCCCTGCGCATCCGTGATTTTAACAATGCAGGTTGGTTCCCGGTACATCCCATCGTTACACAGTGCCGCATAGCCGCCTGCCAGTTCCACCGCACTGACACCATATGTAAACCCACCAAGCGAAGCTGCCGGAACATAATCCGTATCCACAATGCGCCGGAAACCCATTTTCAGCAGATAGGAAAGCCCAACGTGCGGTGTCAGTTCCTCAAACAGCTTCCATGCCACCGTATTCTTTGATGCCGCAATCGCGTAGCTGAGCGGGATTTCGCCCGAATATACCCCGCCGGAATTGCGGGGTCCCCCCTCAAAACGCTCATCCATGACCAAATCATCCGGGTACATCCCCCGCTCAAACATCGGCGTATACACAATCAACGGTTTAATTGCGCTGCCGGGCTGCCGGAAACTCTGGTACGCGCGGTTTAATGTGTAACCCTCACGCTCCTGGCTGCGCCCCCCGACAATTGCCACAATACGCCCGGTACGGTTGTCAATACACGCCGCCGAACCCTGCAATTTGTAAGTCCCCGCCTCATTTGTCTCCGTAAACCCTGCCAACCCCTCATCCACCGCCTGCTGTAGCATCTCCTGCTTACGCAGGTCAAACGAAGTATAAATGCGGTAGCCCCCGGTAAACAAAGTTTTCTGTATGCGGTAATAAGCATCGTAATACCGCTCCTCATAACCCTCCCGATCCGCGTCATCCGAAAATGAATTGCGGAAAACAAAACCCTCTTTCGCCATCAGGGCCCGGATGGCACAATAATAGGTATAACTTTCCACATAATCCTGTATCTCGCTTTTTTTGCGCTCCAATGTGATTTTTTCCGCCAATGCCTGCTGGTATTCCGCTTCACTGATCGCCCCCTCATCCCGCATCTGCACAAGGACTTTGTCACGGCGCAGCATCGTGTAATCAAAATTCGTCACAGGATCATAATCCGTCGGGTTATTTGGTATCGCACACACAAAAGCAATCTGTGAAAGGCTCAGTTCTTTCACACTTTTTCCAAAATATCCCATACTTGCCGCCTGAATACCATAATACCCGTTCGCAAAATAAATATTATTCAGATAAAACTCCATGATCTGGGTTTTGGAATATTTGCGTTCCAGCGCCATCGCCGTAAAAATTTCCGTCAGCTTGCGCTCCCAGGTCACCTCATTCGTCAAAAAAACCGCGCGGGCAAGCTGCTGCGTGATCGTGCTCCCACCTTGGTGGATTTCCCCTTTGTTCTTGACCAAAACAATTGCCGCACGGATATTGGCAAGCAGGTCAACACCGCCATGCTCAAAAAATTTCCGGTCCTCCGTGCAGATCATCGCCTGCACCGCATATTCCGGGATGTCCTTATAACTGATGTAATAAACATCTTTCTCGCCCTTTAGGCGCGAGATCAATTCCCCGCCCGCCGCATAGACAAGGCTCGTCTGGCTTGCCCGGAATGTCTCTTTTGTGGACTGGGCCACAAGGCTGTTCGCCCTCGTCTGGTAGGAAAGCAGTTGTTTCCCGTATCTGGCATAAAACCAGATCCCCAACGCAATCGCCGACACCATCACAAGCACGGTCATTGAAAGCAATATGTATTTCATTCCGCGCAAAGTCCTGCGCAGGATACTGTTATGTTTTGTCCGGATCTTCGGCTCCCCTGCATCCTTCTGTGCGGCTTTTTGCCCCGGTTTTCCGGCTTTCCCTAAACTTTCCTTTTTGGTTTCTGCCCGGTTCATCATTCCTGCCAATCCTTTCTGGTATTGTGCACCCGGATGCCATTTTATGTTCCGCATCCACCCTCCAAAAAATTTTACCATACTTTGCCCAAAAAAGAAAGCCCTCCGTGCCATTCCCACGGAGGGCTGTTCTTCCAAAAACAATTTTATTACTGCATCATATCCATCAGGAATGGGAACTGCATCATCAACTGGCTCAAATCGCCGACCAGCTTCTCCTGGTCAATGCCTTTACTCCACTCATCCGGGCTGACAGAAGAAGAAGGGATTTCATAATCCACGAAATCACGCGCCTTCGCATTCAGCTTTAATGTAGCAAGCGAAACGCCCGACATTGTCACGGATGCATCGAGGTCAAAATTCCCCTTTTCACCCTCAAGCTTGCCTGCCACGATGATACCAAGCACATTCAGGTTAAAATCCAACGACAAACCGTCGTCCTTTGAACGGACCTTAAGCTTTAATGCCATGCCGTTTACCGTTGTGGAAAGATCAATGGAATCCTTCGAATAGTTGTCATACTCAACCACAAACTCCTCATCCGCGCAGATGGTGATTTTGCCCTTCGAATCCGATTCCCTCTCGGAAAAAGCAAGCTGCTGTTCCTTGCCATCCTCATCCACAACATAGAACGAAAACCCTTTTTTCAATGAAACAAAAACAACACAAGCGGATTTCCCATCCTTTACGCACTCAAATTCCCAAGCGTATTCCCCTTTCTTGCCCGTATAATAATTGGCATTGAAAGCATCCAAGTCCTCTTCAAACGACACATACTCGTTCACTTCCAGCTTCGGGAATTTCTTCATCTCATCCACGAGCACATTGAACGCTGCCACAACATCCTCCGATTTTGCCGTCGTGACATACTTGTTGCCGGTCAGCTTATAATCGCCGATCCCGACGGTCTGCTTCTCTTCCTTATTCTGGTACTCAAACGCCTCGATAAACTTTGAGGAAAAGCTCTTCCACATACCTGCGAAATCTTCCATCGTCGGCATGCCTTCGTTCTTCTTGGCCATCTCCGCAACAAAATCTTCCACCGATTCCCCGAGGATTTCCTCGAAAGACACCCCTAAGTAATCTTTCGAATAAGCCGGGAGGTTCATATAAACGCTGTCCAGCGTCACGATCCCTTCCGCCCCAATCACCTCCTGCGCATTCATGAGAAGATCTCCCGCAATGCGCATCTGGGCATTGTCCTTTGCGTCCAGGGTCAGCTTTAATCCAAGGGAATTCAGGCCTGTCAAGCCATACTGTGAAGCAATCTGTTCCCCAATCCCGACTTCCGCCGTCATATCATAGCCTACGTTTTTCATCGACAGCGAATGGTTCTGTGATTTCTCAAGCGCTTCCGAAACATTGTCCACAAACTCCTGAAGCTTTACCTTTACCATTTCCTCCGGTGCCACACCGGCATCATCCTTGCTCCCGCAACCTGCAAAGCCCGCACATACAAGCATAAGGCAGAGCACAAGGCTCCATATTCTCTTCTTCATAGCTCCCTCTTTCTGCACTGCTTTAAAAACGCTGCTACGCGGCAGCAATGCCCCACCACGCAGCCTTGAAATCCCTGTTAATAGTTTCCATTCTTTATGAATTTTGTACAAATGACATTATACACCATCTTTATGGTTTGTCAACAAAAATGCCTGTTTTGTAATGTAATCTTAATTTTTTACATTTTTTTAACTTGCATATTTCCGGTTTTCTGCTATTATATTAACTCGAAACCGGTTTTTTTTGCAAATGCACCGAAAATGCATTGTAACGCACCAATACCACAAATTTCAAGAAGGGATGGGAGCCAATCATGAAACTTGTAAAACCTACCAAGCAATCTATTGGATTGTTTTTCCGGAAACCCCTTGTACAGATTTTTGTCATCGCCGCCTTGCTTTACCTGCTTGTGGATAGCTTTTCGCGCGAATCTTTTTTCCGTGCATGTTCCGCAGCCTTCACTTCACCTTTTGTTTTTGTTTATAATACCCTGATCATCGCGATTACATTAGCCCCGGCATTCTTTTTTACCCGGCGCATCTTTTTTTACGTGGTTGTTATACTGTTATGGCTTATCATTGCCATCACGGACTTTGTTTTATTACAGTTCCGCACAACGCCGTTCACCTTTGTTGATATCACCATGATCCAGTCCGCCATTGGCATATGGGACCACTACCTTGCGCTATGGCAGCTGGTCCTGCTCGCCCTGCTGCTTCTTGCTGCCATCGCCGGCTGCGTGGTTTTGTTCCGCAAAGTAAAAAGGCTTCCGAAGCTCCCTGCGCTTCATGTGTTGAAAAGCATCATCCTGATGCTTGCCTGCGCTATTATTGCAACCAATGCCGGAGTTTCGTTCGGATTTCTTTCGAAAAATTTCGGAAACCTTGCAGATGCATACAGGCAATATGGGCTTCCTTATTGCTTCACAAACAGCATCTTCAACACCGGGATCAACAAGCCGAAAAAATATTCGGATGAATATGTGCAACAGATTATTGAGGCGATTGAGGACGGAACCCTTGTCACATCCACGGGCAGCCGGCCAACGCCCATCCCAACACCGGACGCTATGCCAACACCACAGGCCACTGCCACGCCCGTGCCAACCATCACCCCCGCACCAACCGAACCGCTTCCGGAACAGCCAGCCACACCAAATATCCTGTTTTTACAGCTGGAATCCTTTTTTGACCCAACTTCGGTTGTCGGTTCCGTTTTCACGGAGGACCCGATACCTAACTACCGCCGCCTCATGGAAAACTTCACTTCGGGCTACCTTTTTGTCCCAAGTGTGGGTGCGGGCACGGCAAACACGGAATTTGAGGTAATCACCGGGATGAACCTCGATTTCTTTGGGCCGGGGGAATATCCATACAAGACGATCCTGCTTGACACGCCCTGCGAGAGCATCGGCTATGTACTAAAAGAACACGGCTATGGCACCCATGCCATCCACAACAATGACGGCACATTTTACGGCCGCCACCTCGTTTTCCCGAACCTTGGCTTTGACAGCTTTACTTCCATTGAATACATGGATAATGTAACACGTACCCCACTGAACTGGGCAAAGGATGAAGTACTGGTTGCAGAAATTACCAAAGCGCTTGACTCGACTGCAGAACCTGATTTCGTGTACACCATCTCCGTCCAGGGGCATGGCAGCTACCCGGACCATGCGGTTTTAAAAGACCCTGCCATTGACTTAACGCTGCCGGAACACCTTACGGAATTATATTATCCATTGCTGTATTATACCAACCAGATTTATGAGATGGACCAGTTTGTCGCCGACCTAATCCAGTCATTGGAAAAGCGCGGCGAGGACACTGTCCTTGTCATGTACGGCGACCATCTTCCGGGCTTTAAACTCACGGAGGAAGACCTTGGCGGCACCAGCCTGTTCGCGACACAATATGTTGTCTGGAGCAATTTCGACCTGGAGGCAGAACACAAGGATATGGAGGCATACCAGCTCTATTCTTATGTGCTTGAACGCCTTGGTATCCATGACGGCATTATCAATGGCTTCCACCAGACACAAAAAGATTCTGGGTTATATCTGGAAGAACTGGAAATCCTGGAATACGACATGCTCTATGGCGACCAAAACTGTTATGCGGGAACAAACCCTTATGAACCGACGGAAATGAAAATGGGGATCCACCCGATCCTCCTAACGGACATCCGCGCCTTTGACAGCGCGGAAAATGGGGCAACGCCGGAGGATGGAGGGTCTGTCCGGCAGGATTCGGATAACGGGACATCGGACAATGTTCCGGACGGGCAAGACGGGAATGGAAACGGGGAAACGGCAGATATCCCGAACAGGCAGAACCCGGTGGGAAACGGGGAGACAGCGGAAAACATCCCAGCCGGGCAGAACCCGGGTGGGAACGGGGAGACAGCGGAAAACAACCCAACCCCGGCAGGCAATGCAGACAAAAATAATTCCGGCGAACCGACACCGGAACCAAAAAAAGACAACGAGGGCGGTTTCTGGAGCCTTTTTGGCAAAAAAGACAAAGGGAAAGAATTCTATACCGTATTCCTGCTCGGTTCCGGCTTTACGCCATACAGCTATGTGCAAGTGGACGGCAAGGAACTTGACACCATGTTTGTCAGCAACACGGTCCTTACTGCCATCATGCCACTTCCGGATGTCGGCACAAATATTACCGTAGTCCAACACGGTCCGGATGAACAGGTCCTAAGCAGCAGTGAACCGCTCATTATCACGGAACAATTGCTAAAAAATATTTTCCCGAAGGAAAACCCGGAACTGGAAGGGGAAGACTGACCATGCCCTCCCTGTAAAAGTATTCCACCGTCACGTCAGGTCAGAATGGTAGCGTGTGCCGTATACCACCATATGGCAGGTTCCCACCATTACAAGCCGGGCAGAAAATTTCTGCCCGGCTTGTGCCATGTCACCCACCTGCAATCCTGCAGCTTTATACTCCCTCATCCAAGCGCCACATCCAGCACCATCATCGCGAGAAACCCCACCAACGCGCCGATGGTGCCAATCTTCACCCCGGATTCCACATGTGCTTCCGGGATCAGCTCCTCGACCACCACATAAATCATCGCCCCTGCGGCAAACGAAAGCATCCATGGGAGCACCGCCTTGACGGAACCCGCAATCAGCACGGTCAGGATACCGGCAACCGGTTCCACAATACCGGAGAGTGCCCCGTATAAAAAAGCCCTTTTGCGGCTGATATTCTCCTGCCGCAGCGGAAGCGCGATTGCCGCCCCCTCTGGAAAATTTTGGATGCCAATGCCAACCGCGAGCGCGATTGCCGATACCATTGTCACACTCGCCGATTCGCTTCCCTGTGCCACCATCGCAAATGCCATGCCGACTGCCATGCCTTCCGGGATATTATGCAGCGTTACCGCCAAAAAAAGCATTGTCATTTTCTTGGACAGATGCTGCTTTTTCCCTGCCCCCTCCATCGCGCGCATTTTCTCCATTTTCTGTGCATGGAGCTTTTGCAACACAAAATCCACAGCCAGAAAAAATACTGCACCGAACAAAAAGCCGCCCCCCGCCGGGATCACACCGGACTTTCCCTGCGCCGTTGCCTCCTCAATTGCTGGCAAAAGCAGTGACCAGACCGATGCCGCCACCATCACGCCACCCGCAAATCCCATAAAACACTTTAACAATGACGGCTTCATCTGCCTGCCAAACAAAAAGACCATCGCCGCCCCAAGGACGGTCATGGAAAATGTAAACCCGGTGCCAAGGACTACCGGGAGGAAATCCGCTAACTCCATAGAATTCCTGCAACCTCCATATGCAAAAGAACTGCGTACCGATGCCGGTACACAGTTCCGTTTTGTCATTCTATAAAATTATATGCACCCGCTGTTCTTTCGTTCCCGCAAACATCCAAAGGTGCGCGCAAAGCCCCTGCCTTACTTAAACTGCATCGACGGCACGGACTATTTCACACATTCCTGCAGCTTTGTTTCCTCTCCATATTCCTTGCCGTTCGATATCGGTTTGGAAAATTCAACTTTTCAATCCGTTCCCGGTACGTTTTATGGCACAACCTTCACCGTACAGGTATATTCCTTCCCATAAACGACCGCTTTTACCACCGCTGATCCCTCTTTTAAGGCCGTCACCCTACGGTCACAAAAACCTTCTCCCGTTCCAAGACGAACCACAGTCTCGTCACTCAGGCTCCAGCTTGCATCCGCGCCGCTGTTAAAACACAGCACGGAATCTTCCCCCACATGCAAGGTCAGCTTTGTTCCCTTCAACTCCAAGGCTTCCAGCCGATAGCCGTCCTTCTTTGCCTCCTGCACCAGCCGGTTTTCCTCCGATAAATCCGTCGTGTAAAGACAGTAATCCTCCGGGTCAAAGTTTTCAGCATCCACATGCCTAAATATGTAATCAAGCCCCCCGGCATCCGGCGGAAGTGTCATTTTCAATCCCCTGGCACAAAAATAGAAAGCACCCTGCTCCATCACACAGTCTTGCGGTATGGTAACCTCTTTTAAACCACAGGCATAGAAACATCTTTCGGGAATTTTTTCGATATTTTTCGGCAGCCGGAGGTCACACAATCGCCAGCAGTTACTAAATGCCCCGTCCCTGATCCTTTCCACGGAATCCGGGATATTGGCCTCCTTCAATTGATTACAGCCATAAAAAGCCGCATTGCCGATCTCTTTCAACATATCCGGGAATACCACATGGGTCATCCGCTCATTTCCCCCAAACGCACTCTCCATGATTACCGTGACCCCATCCGGTATTTCCACAATCCCCTCTGCTTCACGCCATGAGATCAATACACTGCCCTGAAGATAAAGCCCCTTGCCCTCCGACGCAATTCTTTCATAGAATAAAGTATTCTTAAACGCGGACTGCCCCACACTTTTCGCTTTCCCCAAACCAGATACTTTCTCCAGCCCGGAGTATAAAAACGCCTCCTCCCCCAGTTCCTCGGCCGAAGCAAGATCCACCACCTTCAATTTCCCGCATTGCGAAAACGCGCATGTACCAAAACTTTTTACCATATGCAGATCGATGCCCTCCAAGTTAAAACAGTATGAAAACGCATAATCCCCCACGGTTTCTAATGTATCCGGCAGCGTAACCTCCTTCAATTTATTGCAGTGGTAGAACGCAAATCCCCGGATCCCGGTCACTCCCTCCAAAAGTTTCACACTCGTGATCCCTGAATGATCGGCAAACGCCCTTTCCCCGATCACAGAAACACCCTTTGGAACAACAATCTCCTTCTTTGTTCCCTCATAACGTACCAATACACCGGATTCCACGACAAACTCCTCCGGGAATCCTGCGATGCCATCCGTAAGAAGGAAGTCATCTCGCACCTCCTCCCCCGTCTCGGCCAGCGGTTTCTGCAAATCCTGCAAAATCCCGGAATAACCTGCTTCCTTCCCCGATTTTCCGCTACAACCCTGTGCAAAAACGAAGAAAAACAATAATGTGATAATGGATATCTTTTTCACCATAAACTCCCCTTTTTTTCTTTATAGTACCATTTGTATTTTCCTTTGTCAAATATTTTTCTGTTTTTTTCAACACAAAGAAGACTTTACGATTCTCTTTCAAAGCGAATATTAATAATGACTTGATTATTTTCTTAATTTTTTTCATAAAATAATCATTCATATTATTTCACTCTTATGGTAAGTTTAATTCGTAGTCACTTTTTCATCATAAACTGGCAGCCTTCCGTCCACAAACGTCAGGCTGTCAGCCTTTCAACGTTAAAAACAAAAATTTTTGGGACCAGGAAGCCGCTTCCTGACAAGCTTTGGAAGCTAACTTGATTTTTTTCTTAATTTTTTTTATAAAATAATCAATCCATCTTTTCTATTCTTATGCTATGATTAGTCCATTAACTATTTCCCCATGGTAAACATCCCCTTGATCACCCGGACATGCCATGCAACGGAAATCCATAACATCAGAAAGGACTTGGTCACTATGAAAAACTTCAAAAAAAGGCTTATGACATTAAGTATGCTCGCACTGCTCGCTGCCCCATTGGCTGGCAATGTAGTGCCGAAGGAACCGGTTGTGCCGGACGATGGGGTCTCGGCTTGCTTCGTGCCGCCACATGGCACAATCTTCGATGGTGAGGACGATGATATCGAGATTGTTCCGTAATGCGTTTTAACGTCTTTGAGGGGCATTGCAAAACATTATTTTTGTTTTGCAATGCCCCTTTTTATTTTATCCGCCTGCTATTTTTATTTTACTTTTTCTTTCATGGCTTTCCCCAATTTCTCATAATCCTTTGGTCGGTCATTCCATTCACTTAAAAAATAGGCCTGTCGCAGCCATCCTCTGCCAAATTCCAATACCTGTTCCCTTTTTTCCGCAATATCAAACTTTGTTGCCAATAACCGGTGTACTAATGAAATTTCCCCACAGGCTAAACTCTCCCTGATTATCATATCTGCTATCTTTTCAGCTTCTTCCAGACGGTCAACAATCTCCAAATATTTGCACAAGTTTGTTGCACACAAAGAAACATCCTTAAAATGGAACTTCTTATCTTCCTCCTTCTCATATGTCCGCATCATCTTTTCCATCATCCGGATTGCCTCCGCAATCCTTCCGTCGTTGCGCAGGAATAGGCATATTTGATTAAATAAATACGCTTCACTCCGGAACGGGATCCTGTCATATCGGTTTTTCTTATTTACGACATGATCCAAATGATATGTTAATTCCAAAAGCCCCTTTGCCTTTGCCAAGGCCTCATCCAGCCCTATTTCTTTATTGCGGTACTCTTCCCGGTTCTTCATCCCAAGCACCATCTGCTGGTTGCATTTTTCTTCCATATCCACGGATTTTTTCAGCATGTACAACTCGTGGCTGGCTTCCCGGAACTGCTGCCTTGCAAGATGTTCCTCTATGTCTTTCTCTAATTCCAATATCCGGTATTCATCCGTGACCAAGTTCCCATTATAACGTGTCTTGTCAATCCCCAAATGCTCCATGATCTGGCAAAATTTTTTCCGGTCGGCGTTTGCCCTGCCATGTTCAATCCGCGAAAGGTTCTCCACGTTTTCATAAATACCCGCAATCAATTGCTCCTGCGACATCCCCTTCCATTTTCGCTCCGCAGCAATCAATTCACCTTCCACAAAATATTGGCATGGTTGGAATGTATAATATAGTTTTCCGATACATTCCGCCGGAACCCGG
>CAYMGZ010000053.1:0-11674 GCA_964390095.1 uncultured Lachnospiraceae bacterium
TGTGTGCCGTGGCGTTCCCGGCTGCATCCGCTTCCAGTACGACATGGCTGCCCTCGTAGAAATACCGGGTGTATGTCTCCCCATCCGGGCTTATGGTTTGCTTCGTGGTACGGTAATCCCCTGCATCGTAGGTGTAGGAGGCGGTAGTAGTGCCGGACTGGTAGGAGACCAGGCGGTTGAAGCTATCATACGTATATAGGCGGATGGCGGGACCGGATATGGTTTCCTGTGCCACCGCAGGGAAGGCTGCATCCGTCCCCCCAATGGCGCTGTCGGTCACGGTTTCTGCGCTAACCGCTGGGAAGGTACCCAAGGTTCCCCGGATGGCACTGTCGGTCACGGTGCCCAATGTTCCATTGATGGCGCTGCCTGTCACGGTTTCCGTATCGGCCGGCATAGAACCATCCAAGGTTTCCCCTGTCCCGTCTTCCCCTGCGATTGTCCCTACCCCTTCTTCTGTTCCCTTTACGGTTTCCTCCGCAGTCAGGTTCCCGTTCGCATCATAGGTATATAGGACTACCGTGCCGTCACTGCCTTCCTGCCTTATGAGCAGGTTTGACGCATCATAGGTATATATGGTATATGTCTCCACATCACCAAGGTGCTCCGTCCTTGATGCACGGTTGCCGGACAGGTCGTAGGTGTATTCTGTCACATCCCCTTCCGGCCCCACCACGGAGATGAGGCGGTCCAGTGCGTCATAGGCGTAGTGGGTCTCCAGGTCACCATCCGATTCACAAAGCAGGTTTCCGTTGATGTCATAGGTATAGGTGTAGCGCCCGGTCTCCCGGCCATCCCCATCCCTGTGCACCAGCTTTATGACACGCCCTGCCGCATCGTAGGTGTATTCCTGGCGGCTGCCATCCCCGTAGGTGGTTGCCTTACGGCTGCCGTTGTCGTAATACGACTCGGAGGCCGAGGTGCCGTCACTGGATGTTACCTGGCATACCCGCCCTGCCTTGTCATAGGTGGTCATGGTGGTGGTGCCATCCGGTAGGGTGGAACGCTCGGAGACTTCACCGCCCGCTGGCTCAAGGTCGTAGGTGTACACGGCCGTGCCGATGCCATCCACCGTCTTGCTTGTGACACGCCCCTTTGCGTCATAGGTACGTGTGGTTGCCACGCCATGGTCGGATGCGGTCAGTGGGTTGCCCACGTTGTCATAGGTGTAGGCCTTGCCATCTGTGCCCGCCTGCTCGTTTACCAAGCGCCCAAGCCCGTCATGGGTGTATGTTATGGTGGTGCCATCCCGGCCCGTTTTTTCTGCCAGCAGCCCGTCCGCCGTGTAACGGTAGGATTCCCCCGTTTCCTCCCCAATGTACTGCCTTGTGGCAAGGCCCCCGCGCACGTTGTAGGTGTAGAGGATGCCCCTGCCCGCCGGGTCGGCCTGGCTGGTCTGGTTGCCCGCGTTGTCATAGGTGTACTGGTGGCGCTCCCCAAGGGCGTTTTCCACCGCCACGAGGCGGCCACGGCCATCGTAGGTATAGAATGTCCGGTTCCCTTTCGGGTCGCTCTTTGACAGCATGTTCCCCGCATAGTCATAGGTACTGTTCGTCACTGCGCCGTCCGGTGCGGTAACGGCGGTGGTGTTCCCATCGCCATCGTAGGCATAGGTGGTCTGGTTGCCGAGTGCGTCCGTGGAGGATGCCAGGCGGTCACAGTCGTCATAGCGGTTTGCCGCCACGAGGTGGCCGAGCGCGTCATACTGTGCGGTAAGCCTGCCGAGGGAGTCATACCCCATCCTTGTTTCATTGCCAAGGTAGTCGCGCACCAGCGTGTTGTTGCCGTCCGCATCGTATTCCCATGCCGTGGTCTCCGGTGCCTGCCCGCGCCCGTTTACATAGGCTGCCTCCGAGGTTTTCCTGCCGAGGGCATCGTAGTGGTATTCCGTGTAGTTCCCGGCAGCGTCCGTCATGGAGGTGCGGTTGCCGTTTGCATCATAGGTGTAGCTTACCGTGAGGGTTTCCCCTGTCTGTTTGTCATGGACGCTCTGTGTGAGCAGGTCCCCAAGGCTGTCATAGGTGTATGTGGTACGGTTGCCCGTGCTGTCGGTGCTCCCTGCCAGCCTGCCCATGCGGTCGTAGGTGTAGAAAATTTCCAGTTCCGGGACGGTCGCATCACCCGGAAGCTTCTGGTAGGATATCTGCCCAAGGGCATTGTACGCATAGTGGGTCACTGCCCCCATTGCGTCCGTCTCTGTCTGTAGCCTGCCGAGGGCATCATAGGTGCATGTCCTCTGGGTGCCGTAACTGTCGGATTCCGTGAGCAGCCGCCCCTCCGGGTCATAGCTGTAACGTTTCTCATAATCCCCTGCGCGGATGCCGACCGTGTTGCCAAGGATGTCATAGCTGTAATGGAGGGTCATGCCATCCACCTTTGCCTGCTCCGCCGCCGTCTGTGCGGTTGCCACGAGCCCGTTCGGGTGGTAGGTGCGGATGGCCCCTTCGCCTTCCGCATCCTGGACCTGCGTGGTGTTCCCTGCCTTGTCATAGCGGTAGGTTGCCGTAACTTTCGTGTGGAAGCCGCCCGGCCAGTCAGTGGAGTGCAGCTTGCTTCCATCAAAGATATGGTCTGTCTGTGTCAGGATGCGCCCCACGGCATCGTAGGTGTATTCCGTGTGCGCCATCCTGCTTAGGCTTTCCCCGGCGCGGTAGTTTGCAGGGGAGACCTCCGCCACGGTCTGGTCGTAGTAGTTGTAGGTGTAGAGTGCCACGCCGCCGAGGGCATCCTCAACTTTTGTGGTGTTCCCGCGGTTGTCGTGGGTGTATTTTGTCACTGCACCGAGGGCATCGGTCACTT
Organism: uncultured Lachnospiraceae bacterium; assembly: GCA_964390095.1. Lineage (GTDB taxonomy): Bacteria > Bacillota > Clostridia > Lachnospirales > Lachnospiraceae > RGIG4057. Next base: position 2,800 of record CAYMGZ010000053.1, read on the forward strand.
GTATGGCCTGCCCATGCTTATTATACACTGTGGAGGTGGAGGTGGCAAGTGTCCCATCCGGGTTCTTCACTTCGGTGGCGGTCTCGTTCCCGGCCGCATCGTAGGTGTGCAGCGTTGTCACGCCGTCCGGCGTGGTTTCGCTTACCAGCCTGCCGTTTTTGTCGTAGGTGTAGGTGGTCGTGAGGGCGCAAAGGATACCAACGCCCCCCTGTGCCTGCCGCGTGGCTGCCCATATGCCCTGTACGGCAGGGCTTCCCTCCCCATCGGTGTTGGATGGTGCAAGGTCGGATGCCTTCACCCATGTGGTCTGCGTCAGTGGGTTCCCACGGAAATCATGGGTTGTTTCCGTGACAAGGGCGGTGTTCCCCTCCACGGTCCCATCCCCGGTCTGTTCACGGGTGATGTTGTCATCCGCATCATAGGTGTAGTATGTGCTGGTCCCTGCCGGGGAGGTTTCCTGTACCAGCCTGCCATCCTCATAACGGTAACTGGCCACATAGGAAGTGTCCCCGCCCACTTCGCTGACACGGGTCTCTACCAACCGCCCGGCGCGGTCATAACGGTTTTCCGTCCGTTTATAGCGCACGGTGCCACCCACGTCCATGGACGGTTCCTCACACACGGTGGCATTGCCCTGCACATCATATTGCCATGTGGTTGTGTTCCCATCTTCTGTCAGGCTGTGTAATGCACCATCCGGGTAATAGGTGTATTCCTTATGCGCAGTCTTTTCCCCATCCGCTAAAAGGTATGCCTCCTTCGGGCGGTCCATGCTGTCGTAGATGGTGACCTGTGTGATCTTCTCGTTGATGTCCGTGTAGCGGTTTGCCACCACCTTGTGCCCCCCATCTGCCAGGGCTTCGTAACTGTATTCCTCAAAGGTCCTCTGTGGGGAGGATGCATCCTCCTGGTACCACTGCCGTCTCAGTCGGCCCATGTTGTCATAAGAATATGTGATGACCTGCGCATCCCTGGTTGCCTCTTTTGTCACGTTCCCATCCACATCATAGGTATAATCTGTAATATCACCGAGCACACCTGTCGTGCGGAGCAGCCTGCCATCCATATCGTACTGGTAAAATGTGCCTCCCGTGCCAGTGTACTCCCCGTCCACGTCCTTTTCCGGTTCATACTGTTCCGGCTGTACGGTCTGGAGTAGGCGGCTGGCTGCATCGTAGACGGAGGCTGCCGTGCCACCGTCCGGGTAGTGCTCCCTTGTGACATAGCCATTCGGGAGGTATTCCCAGCGGTAGACATCCCCCCTTGCCGTTGTCTCGGAAAGCCGGTGCCCCATCATGTCATAAGTGTAGGTATAGGTATTCCCTGCCGCATCCGTCACGGCCGTTGCATTGCCGTAGGCATCATAGGCGTAAACCTGTTCCTCCCCTTCCGGGTTTATGGTTTTTGCGAGCAGGCCATGCAGCTTTGAATGGAATTTTTCTTCCGCCTCCTGGTCAGTATAATACTGGTATTCCTCTACGATGTAGTCCTGGTTGGCATGGGTAATGCCCTTAAGCTTCTCATTGACATTATCAGCTGTCACGCCTTCCACGGCCGCCCCGTCCACCCTGCGCACGTTTTTGAGCAGGCAGGCACCGTTCCCGTCATAGACATGGTAGGTGTAGACCCCGTTCTCATCGCACTCCATCACGCAGTTGTTCCACGCGTCATACCACATTTTCCTGGTACTGCCGTCCGGGTTGGCCGTCTCTGTGATGTTCCCGTTCCCGTCATGGGCAAAGGAAGTCTTGCTGCCATAGGCATCCGTCACGGAGGTGATGTCCGCATAATGGTAGCCTTCCTGCTGTGGCGCATATTCCGTCCGCTCCATGCTGCCGTCCGGGTTCTGGACTGCCGTGACATACATGTCGCTGTTGTACCAGTAAATCCATTCCCTGCCATCTTCCGCCATGATCTTCGTCTGCTTCTTGTCCTTGTCGTATGCATAGGTTCGGGCGCTGCCATAGGCATCGATGTAGGTGGTCACTTCCACATCCGTTGTTTCCGGCGGGTTTTCCTCCACGGTGCCAGTCGGCCTGCCCCCACCATTTTCACCACCCGTTGGCTTCCCATCACCAGGGTTCCCCCCTGACGGTTTCCCATCACCGCTGTCTTGCGTGCCATCCCCGGGTTTTTGTCCTTCCTCCACATCTGCCTTTTCTGCTTTTACCGCCACCAGCCTTTTTAGGGCAGGGTTTACTGGTGCATGGAGTTCTTTAATGTTGGTGCCAGCCCCCACTTCACTGCCCCCGATCGGCCTGCGGTTCTCCCCATAGATGAACTGCCGCTCCACGGAACCATCCGGCGCGGTAATCTTGGTGAGGAGACCTTTCTCATCATAAGTGTATCCTGTCGTCCCACCAAGGACGTTGGTGACGGTGGCGAGGTAGCCCTTCCCATCATAGGTGTAAAGTACCTCATTCCCCATCGGGTCGGCCAGTTTTGCAAGTTTCCCGTCCTTGTTCAGTTCAAGGGTATATTTCCTGCCCGCGGCATCCGTCAGCCCGGATATCTTCCCGTCTGTATAGGCCACTTCCGTCCGGTTCCCGTGGCAGTCCTCAATGTAGGCAAGTGTACCGCTGAAATTGAAATAGTATTTCTCCTGTTCCGGCTCGGTTACGGCAAAGAGGTCACCAGGGACCCATTTTGCCGTCCGCCTGCTGTATTTGCTGTTGTAGGAACCATCCTCCTGCATCCAGAGGACATCCGAGCTCCCATCCGGCAGGTAGATGACAACACCGTCCAGGTATACCTCGCACCTTGCGCCAAAACCAAAACTCCACCCTTGGCCAAGGAGGGATTCCCCCTTATCCTGCGAGTTGTAGGTACGCGTGATCTCATATTCAATGCCGGGGATGCGGATCACCATGTCCGTTACCGAAAACGAGACATTCCCCGTGACCGGGTTTGTGCCCGGTTCCCCGAAATGGTACGAGCGAACCCTCGCATTGACATCCTCCACTTCCTCCACATAAAAGGCATAAAGGGTATGGTCCCCCGCGGTCCCCACCATGGTTTCCGCCGTTACCTTGTTCTGCCCTGCAGCATCCAAGTACCATGCGATGAAACGGGACCCGTCACGGGCCGGGGTCGGCAGCCCCCCATATGCCTCCCCGAAAACGACTTCCTTCTGCTTCTCGCCACAGGTCCCACCCATCGCGTCAAAGGTGACGGTATAATGCCCCGCTTCCCAATGCGCATACACGGTAATGTCCCCGCCCCCGGCGAAAAGGTCATTTTCCTGTACCTGCCTGCCGCCTTCCGCCGCCGTGTACCATCCGGTGAAACGGTAGCCCGCACGGGTTGCGGTTGGCAGTTCCCCGTATGGTTCCCCGGCAAAGACCGTCTTTACGGATACCGCACACTCCCCTTCCCCTGCATCGAAATAAAGTTTCTCCCCTTCCTTCTCCCAATGGGCATACAGCGTGTGGGGCCCCGGGTTCTTTACGGTGGTCGTATCCAGTACCCGGCTGCCGCCTTCCGCCTGCGTGAACCACCCGGCAAAGACATGGCCTTCCCGGACCGGGGTCGGCAGTTCCCCATATGGTTTCTCGTAAATGATGTCCTTGCTGTTTACCGCCACATCCCCGCCACATGGGTCAAAGGTGACGGAAAGGGCGGACGTGTCCCAGTGCGCATAATATGTGGTGGTGTCCGTGAAGGAAACCGCCTGCGTTGCCGTCACTTTCGTGCCACCCTCCGGCTCCGTGTACCAGCCTGCAAACCCATAATTTTCCAATACCGGCACCGGGAGCTCCCCGAAAGCCTCCTTGTATGTGACAACTTTTGAGGCCTGTGCCAGGTTCCCGCCGTTTGCATAAAAGAGCAGTGTCGGTGTCTTTGCCTTGAAATGTGCGTACAGCTTCGTGTCTTCTGCCACATTGGCACGGTCGGCCGGTGTCACCTCATCCCCGCCCGTCAGTCCCGTGTACCAGCCAACAAAATCGTACCCTTCCTTCTTTGCTGCCGGGAGTTCGCCGTAGCAATCCCCCTTTAAAAGCTGTTTCGTCCCGGCGGACTTCCCATCGGCAAGGAGCCGCACCTCAATCTCCGCTTCCTCCCAGTGGGCATAGTACCGCACATCCCCCGGCACGTTGTGCACCGTGCTGCTCTTGATGGCGGTGCCGCCCGCTGGCTTTGTGTACCAGCCGGAGAATTTGTAACCCTCCTTTGTTGGCTTCGGGCATGTGCCGATGGCTTCCCCCATCGCCACCACCTTTGTGGATGGGGCAGGCCCACCACCCATGGGATCAAAAGTCAGGGTATCCTCCTTTGCCGTCCATGCCGCATAGAGGGTATGCCCGTCCGTCTTCTTCATGATGGTCTCCGCCGTCACGGGCGTAATCCCGCCCCGGATGGACCTCCAGCCATCAAACACATACCCCGCTTTTGTCGGCACGGGCAGCACCCCATAGGCCTCCTTGTAAGGGACCCTCACCACTCCCCCGACCGGGGAGCCGCCATCCTCATAGAAGGATACCACGATATTCTTTGGTGTCCAGTGCACGTAGATTGTCCGGTTCTCCTCCCACAAAAATGGGCTCTGTGCCGTGACCTCACTCCCATCTTCCGCTGCAGTGAAGAACCCGGCAAACTCGTAACCTGTCCTGGAAAATGTTGGGAACTCGCCCGCACTGCCGCCATAGACCCCGCCATAGGTGGTGCTGACCGTCCTTGTTGACACGGAGCTTGTGTCCCCGCTTGTGTTGGTTATGAGTGAAGTGCCGCCGTTCCCATCCAGGGTGACTTTATATGTTTTCTTCCCCCACTGTGCGTAAAGCACCTGGTCCGCCAGGATCCCCACCTCCGTGGAGGATGTGACCTTCTCCCCGGCATCCCTTGTGGTATACCAGCCTGAAAAATTGTAGCCGGGGCGTGTCGGTACCGGGAGTGTCCCATAATCCTCCCCGTAGGTCACGGTAAGCGTGGCTGCCTCCATGTCCCCTCCGTTCGCGTCAAAGCGCACGGTATTCTGCACGCCCTCCCAGCGGGCATAGTAGGTGTCCGAGTCCGTGGCTTCACACACCATCCCTTCCGTCACCTGCACGCCACCTGTCTGGGCGGTGAACCACCCGGCAAAGGTGTAGCCTGTCCGTGTGGTCTTCGGGAACGTGTTGTATTTCTGCCCATAGGTGTATTCCACCTCCAATGTGCCGACATTCCCGTCCACCGTGAAGATGTCACCCCCGCATGCCGTGAAGCGGATGGCCGGGTGCATCACTTCCCAGTGGGCATAAAGCTTCTGGTCCTGTGTCACGGTGACGGTACTGTCCGGGGTAATTAGCGTTCCGCCCTCCTTCGCCGTGTACCAGCCAAGGAATCTGTACCCCACAAGGCTTGTTGTCGCAAGCGTCCCGTATTCCTTCCCCGAAGTGATGGATTTTGTCGTCGTGACGACCTTCCCGCCGTTTGCATCGTAGGAAAGTTTCGATGTCACACCGCTCCAGTGTGCATACAGGGTATGGTCATACGCTTTTTTCACCGAGGTGCCGGAACTGACCTTCGTACCGCCCGTGGCCTCCGTATACCAGCCTGCAAAACTAAAGCCTGCCTTCACCGGTGTCGGCAGCGTCCCGTAGGTCTTTGCATAGGTCACGGTCACCGCCCCACAGCCTGTCCCCCCGCAGCTGTCAAAGCTGACCCGGTAGGTGTCCGGCTTCCAGTGGGCGTACAGGGTGTCCGTCCCCGTCAGGTAGGTGATTTTTGTCCCTGACGTGCTGGAAGTATACCAGCCGTCAAAGACATACCCCGTCTTTTCCGGCACCGGGAACGCGGAATAGCCCACCCCGGCCGGGATGCCAATATAGCGGTAGGCAACCGTCCCGCCGTTTGCCTCAAAGGTGATGACATATGTTTCCTGTTTCCAGCATGCATGCAGGGTATGGTCCTGTGCGGCCTCCACACGGCTGCTTGATGTGACCTTGTAGCCATATTGCCTTTCCGTGAACCACCCAAGGAAGGTATAACCCGTGCGCTTCGGGGTTGGCAGTGTTCCATAGGCCGAGCCGAAAGTCACGGCCTTGCTTTGCGTGCTTGCAGTCCCTCCGTTCAGGTCATAGGACACGGTGTATGTATTGCCCTTCCAGTGTGCATACAGCCTCTGGTTCACGCTCAGCTTCACGGTGTCCGTGTCCTTGACCTGCGTGCCCGATGTCTCCGAGGTGAACCAGCCCTGGAAGGCATACCCTGCCCTTACAGGTACCGGGAGTGCCCCGTACACGTCACCATTTGAGTATATCCGGGAATCCGTGCCACACACACCGCCGTTCGAGTCAAACGTGACCGTGTAGCCCTTCTTCTGCCATTCCGCACGGATGACGGTATCCTTTGTCAGCGTGATGATGGTGTCCTCGGTGATCCTTTCCCCATCCGCATACCAGCCAAGGAACTCATACCCCGTGCGGGCCGGGGCGCGCAGCGTTCCCGCCGCCTCCCCATAATAGACCGTCTTCTCGGCCGCGCCATCCGAACCCCCATTGCTGTCATAAAGCAGCTTGATGGCCTTCCCCCGGTAGGTTGCGTACAGGGTATGGTCGTCCGCCACCTTCACACTGGTGGCCGCAGTCACGGTGGTGCCACCAAATTCCCCGCCCAGCTTCCAGCCACTAAACGTACAATTTTCCTTTTCCGGCACGGGCAGCTCCCCATATGCCTCCCCAAACGTGACCGCAAGAAGCTTTTGGCTGGCCCAGCCGCCCTGCGCGTCCAGCGTCACCGTATAATGGTTCCCCGCCCAGTGCGCATACAGGTCGGAGTTGGAGGCAAAGAGCATCGGGGTGTTGGGAAACACCTGTATCCCCTCCGTTTTTTCCGTGAACCAGCCAAGGAAGGTGTAGCCCTCCCTTTTTGGTGTCGGGAGGTCCCCATACGGCTGGTCATAATAATAGGGTTTGGTACAGAGGCTTCCCTGCACGCCATTGAAATACATGCCCCCGCCGTTCGCATGGAGGCTGATCTCCGGCCGCTTCGGGCTCCAGTGTGCCGTGAGGGTGGTGTCCGCCGTCAGGGTCACGACATCGTCCTTCCCTACTTTCTGCCCACCTTCCTTCGCTGGCATGTACCAACCGTCAAACTGGTAGCCCGTGCGTGTCGGGGTCGGCAGTGTCCCGTAAACGGTCCCGTATGTGACCGGGACACTGTCCTGCTTGACGGTCCCCCCGGCCGGGTCAAGGGTTACCGTGTGCCCCTTCCCTGCCCAATGGGCATACAGGGTCGTGTCTGTCTTTAATTTGACGGCCGCACCCGCTTCGATCTTTTCCCCTTTTTCTGGCTTTGTGAACCACCCGAGGAAGTCATAGTTTGGCCTTGTAAGTGTCGGGAGTTCCGGGTACGGCTTCCCGCACACCACGCTGACCACCTGTTTCTTCCCACCCTCCATGCATGGCTGCAGGGTAATGTCCAGGCGGATGCCCTCCCACTTGGCATGGAACACTGTGCCGAGGCTTTTGGTGTACCAGGTTTCCTCGGTCACTTTTACTTCCTTCCCCCCGTCCCACGCATACCAGCCCAAAAAAGTATGCCTGGCCTTCTCCGGGGTTGGCAGGGTGCCGACCGGGAAGTCCTGGTATACGGTGGTCTCCACCGGGCTGCATTCGCCCCCATCCGCATCCAGGGTGATTTTTGTCTCATCCTCCGACCACTGGGCATGGAGGGTGTGGGCTCCCTGCGATGTTACGGGCGTGGTCTCACGGACCCGTCTCCCTCCCTGTGCGCTGTCATACCACCCGGCAAAGAGGTAACCTTCCCGGCCCACCTCCGGCAGGGTGCCGTATGCCATCCCGTACTGCACGGTCCTTGCCGGGATTTCCCCCTCCACCCCCTCGGCATGGAAGGAAACGGTGACATCGCCCCCTTTCCAATGGGCGTACAGCGGCACCGCCGATGTGATGGTGACGGTGTCTGTCTTGTTTACCTTCTCGCCCCCATCGTATGCGGTATACCAGCCGTCAAACGAGAAGCCTGCCTTCTGCGGTGTCGGGAGTGCCCCGTAAGTTTCCCCGTAAGTCACTTGGACACTGTCCACGTCCAGTTTCCCGCCAACCGCATATAGGTCCACACGCACGCAAAGCGGCTGCCAGTGGGCATAGAGCACCGTGGTCGCCCCGGACAGGGATGTCTCGTCCAGCCGGGTCCCGCCATTTTCCTGCGCATACCAGCCAACAAAGTCATAGCCCTCCCGCACCGGGGTTGGCAGTGTCCCGTAAGGTTTCCCTGGCTCCACTGTGATCTCTTGGATAGGGACTGTCCCCCCGGCAGGGTTTAGGGATACCTGTTTTACTGCGGTGATCCCTGCCACGGCATCCCCTGTGGCAGTGGCCTGGCCTGCCCATGCCTTTTGTTCCGGCGTGGCAGCGCCTGCCGTGGTGTTGATGATGATTGCCGCCGTCAGGATTCTGGCAACCAGCTTGCTCTTCCTCATTTCATTCCTCCCCTTTCTTTCCATAAATCAATGGACCGATAAATCTTTTCTTACAGTATAGGCACTTTTTCGACGAAATTCCAGTGGGTTATGCGGTAATTAGGTAAGGGTTATTTCACTTTTGGGGTTATTAGATTTATTATCCGGTAGAAGGGAATTGTTTTTAGATATAAGACGTAAGATTTATCCTTATTTTGTTACACTTCTTCTTTTTTCTGAAGCTTTAGTTTATGGGTTTCACTGGTTTTGGCATGGTATTATAGCAGGGATACTTTATTCCTGCCCCCCGGGATTGATGGGATCGACCCCTCAAAACAAAAAACTTGTTGGCATCCAAAAAAGCAATTTTATTGAGAATGTTATAAGGGAAGACACTTCCCCTCCCCCCAGACTGTCCGAAAACTCATTGACCCTTGTCATTCTACATAATTTTTTTGCAATATTTCACCCTTTTTA
>CAYMGZ010000054.1:0-3041 GCA_964390095.1 uncultured Lachnospiraceae bacterium
GATCATGCAGGAAATTAGTAAAAGACAGACAATATAAATTATCTGAACTTTGAGGATAGACGGGTATCTTTAAATATAACAGATGTAAATAAGCTTATCTCTTATGTGGAGGTAAACCGCAAAGACGGCTTATGCTATTTGTTTATTGATGAAATACAGGAGCTTAAAGGGTGGCAGGAAGCGTGCAAGACATTACGGCTTTATCAGAATTCTGTATTTATCACAGGTTCTAACTCAAAACTTTTATCAGGTGAGTTCATCGATGAACTGTCCGGCCGCTATGTATCCTTTCGCGTTAGGCCGTTTGTGTATAAAGAAATAAAGAAGTGTGCTAAGGAACTCAGAAAAGAAGTGTCTGTGACGGACTACCTAGTGTGGGGCGGCTTCCCGAATCGCTTTGAATTTGATAGTCTGGATGCACAACTGCGCTATTTGAATGATTTGGACGACACGATTGTTTTTAATGACTTGATCCGGCGACATAAAATCCGCAAAGAGGGTGATAAAAAAGCTGTGCACAAATAAATTTATTTTTACGTCAGAAATGTATATATTACCGGGATAATCCGGCGCTGTCGATCCATGAGACGGTGAGGATGATATTTGAGGAATGCGGGATATTTGGTACAGATTTTTCTTTTCAGCAATAATTGAATAAAACAAAAAGCAAAAATGCAAGGGCCCCGGGGAAGCTTTTTTAAAGCTTCCCCGGGGCCCTTGCCGTATACGGTCTTTTTCATCAAATCACAAACTTGTTCATCAAATTGACCATATGGTCCACCTGCCCGGTCTGTTCCTGGCTGATGGCTGCCGTTTCCTCGGAGGTGGCGGCATTGGTGTCGATCACTTCCTGGATGGAACCAAGGTCTGCGTCCACCTGTTTCATGTACTGTACATTCTGTTCCAACAGTACGGAAATCTGCCCCATTTTCTCGGTGGCCGTGCTTGCACTCTGCATGACCTCGGAAATATTCTGGGCGGTCTCGTCGGCAATTGCGATCCCTTTATCCACCGTTGCAACGGTCATCTCGATGAGTTTTGTTGTTTCCCCGGCAGATTTCGCCGATTGTTCCGCAAGGTTCTTTACCTGCTCCGCAACGACTGCAAACCCCCGTCCGGCTTCCCCGGCGCGTGCCGCCTCGATCGCGGCATTTAAGGAGAGCAGGTTGGTCTGGGAAGCAATGTCTTCGATGACGTGGATGATGGATTTGATCTGTTCGGAACACTGGCTGATCTCGCCGATCGCGTTTTTGAGGTCTTCCATCTTTTTGTTCCCGGCCATCAGGGTCTGGCCGGCCTGCGACGCAAGTTCGACACATACCTTTGCCTCACCAGAGTTTTTATCCATGTCCGCATATAAGTTGTCGGTCAGCGCGGTCAGGTCGGAGACGGTCGTGGCCTGTGCGGTGCTTGCCTCCGCTAGGTTGTTGGCTGCCTCGGAGAGCTGTTCGGACCCCATCTTGATCTGGTTCGACATTTCCCTCAGGCCCTGCAGGGTATGGCGGATTTCCTGGCTGATTTTGTAAAAGGAATCTTTGATCGCCCCGAATTCGCCCACATAATTTTGCTGCAGGGCAATGTCATAATTTCCTTCGCCCATCTGCCCGAGGACGGCCGTAATCTCATTGATGATCTTGACCAGGTTGTCCTTCATAAACCGTATGGCCAAAACCATGCGTCCAACTTCGCTGTCCTCGGCTTCCATGTCAAACGTTTCATGGAAATCCCCTTCCGCCAGCGCGACCATCTGGTCGGATACCTTGGTGATCGGCACGAGCAGCTCGTCCTTGGAAAAGCGGATGGATATGATGAGCTGGCGGGTCACATAGAGGAAGGAGAGCAAAAACATCGCCTCGATCACGAGCTGCATGATCATCAGGTTCCTTTTTTTGGTATCCAGACGGTCCTGGACCTTATTGATGACATCGTTTGTCTTGGAATCAATAATCTCGACATCCCTCTCATATTGTTCGCCGAACACAAAGGCGGCTGCCCCTTCGATGTCCCCGGCGGAAACCGCCTCCATCGCCGCTTGTTCGAGGGGCACCAACGTTTCGGAGAGGTCGGCGATGTAGCGCATGTCATCCCATTCCGCATCGGTCACGTTGTTTTTTTCCATGCCCGCCCAGGCGACATCACGGCGCTTGGTCTCATTTAATTCCTTCATGTAAGCATCATAATATTTTGTGTCGCCCGTCACGGCGTATGCCTGCACGGCGGACGTAAGTGCCTTGGAGCCTAAGCGGTACTGGTTTAGGAAGCGGGTGGTTTCCAGCCGGTCGTCTTCCATATAGGAGACATAGAAGTTCGTTATGATCAGCGCAACGAGCAAAACGCCACCGACCGCAAGTGCAGTAACTGATTTTTTAATGATGTTTTTCAGGTGTAACTCCTGCGTGTTGCTTGTAGCAAAATCTTTTGTCTGGTTTGGATTTTCCATAACGTCTACCTCTTCCTTTCATGGGGATCACAGGCTTTTGCCGTGACAAGTTCAGTCAAAAGTATATCTGTTGTTTGCTCCATGGGTGTTATGCTAAAGGTTTGGTCGAAAGAAAACGGCACAGATATAACCTCTGCTGATATTGTATCATAAATGAAAAAAGAATACTACGGGAACATATGTTCTAAATATGGGACGGGTTCGGTTTTATCCTGCCATGCTTGATTTTTTCTGGTGGGTATAGTATGATATTCTGGAAACTTGGCCGAAAAATTTTTCCAGGATGTATTGCGGTACAGGTTTTGCAAAAAAATATGAAGGAAAACGGAGGGATAAGGGAATGATCTTGGTAAACACGGATTACATTTCAGGTAAAGAGTTGGAGATGCTTGGGCTGGTCAAGGGCAGCACGATCCAGTCAAAGCATATGGGCAAGGATATCGCACAGAGCTTTAAATCCCTGGTGGGCGGTGAGTTGACCTCATACAACGAAATGATGAGTGAGGCGCGTGACCTGGCGACGAACCGGATGGTTGGGGAAGCGGCAAAACTCGGCGCGGATGCCATTGTTAATATAAGGTATGCTTCGGCGGCCGTCATG
>CAYMGZ010000054.1:3051-3338 GCA_964390095.1 uncultured Lachnospiraceae bacterium
CATGCAGGGCGCGGCGGAAGTCATGGCGTATGGCACGGCAGTAAAGTTTAAGTAAAGGGGATGCTTCCACAAAAAAAGATGCTACAAAATGTGAATTCCAGACGAGGGGCTTTGGACCAAGGGTAATTTACCGGCTCAAAGCGTTTTGTCCGGGAGGTGCATTTTGTAGCATTTTTTGTTTTTTTGCGTTTCCTGCCATATTGCAGAGATTTTCCCGGCCGCCCGGCAGGGGTTTTCGGGAAAACGACAGGGTATCCCCCATGTCAAACGCGGTTTACGCACCGATG
>CAYMGZ010000054.1:3348-11651 GCA_964390095.1 uncultured Lachnospiraceae bacterium
AAGATAGTGCACGAAAATTTACGAAATTATTTAAAATGGTATAAAATTGTTAAAACCTTATAAATTTAGGGTTGAAAAATGAAAGATAGTATGTTAATATTCTATATATACCGATTCATATTTTGATTTCTAAACGCAAAAATACAAAATGGAAAAGAAAGGAAATGCACACTATGCAAAATAAATACGCTTCTTTATAGTGCAAATGCTCAAAAAATCACATGGAAAAGAGTGAGGGAAGGAGGGAAAATGAAAAAGATTACGATACAGGATGTGGCAAAAGAACTGAACCTTTCGCGCAACACCGTGGCGCGCGCGCTGAACAACAGCGAAACCGTGGCATACGAGACCCGCTATATGGTGATTGAGAAGGCGTGCGAGATGGGCTACCAAAAAGTATCCCCGTCCGCGCTCAACGAACTTCGGCTCCACGGGAACCGGGGGGAGCACAAGAGCGTCCTTGTGCTTGCAAGGCGGGAGATCTCCGTGTTCTGGAACAGCATCATCATGGGGATCTCCGATATGTTAAACCAGAATGGCTGCAGGCTTCGTTTTGATTTTGTGGGTGAGGAGGAGGAGCGGCGGCTGGTCCTGCCGTTGGATTTCACGGAAGAGCTTGACGGCGTGATCCTGATCAGTGTATTTTCCAGGGAGTATCTTCTGGAAATTCTGAAAAAGGGGCTTCCGACCGTCTGTCTGGATTTCTCCGAATCGGTCGGGAAAACCGAATACCCGGTTGACGTTGTAATATCGGAAGGAACACAGAGCGTGCGCACGATCACAAGTCAGCTTGCGAGACAGGGGCTAAAGCGGATTGGTTTTATAGGGGATATTTCCTATTGCAGGACGATACGGGACCGCTATACCGGTTACATGGCGGCGCTGGGCGAATTTGGGATTCTGCCGCCACCGGATCTTGTGGCAGTGAAGCATGTCCCGGGCCGCTATTATGCGGAGGGGGAGATTGAGGCGTACCTTGACGGGATACGGGAAATGCCGGAGGCGATTGTGTGTGCGAACGATGTGATCGCGATGCTTATCGTCAAGGCACTGCGTGCAAGGGGGCTTTCGGTGCCGCAGGATGTCGCGGTGACAGGGTTTGACAACCAGGAGGAGCTTTCGCGCATCGATGCCTTTTTGACAACGGTCAAGGTCGGGAACACAAGGCTTGGGAAGCGCCTGGCATACCAGCTGTTTTTCCGCTTACAGCATCCGGAGTTCCCGGGGGAAGTCGTGACTGTGGACACGGAGGTGGTCTTTCGGGCTTCTTCCGAGAAATACGGTTCTATATAGTGCATGCATCAAAAAAACAAAGGGGAAATCGGCAACTTTCGTGGTTATGGGAATATTGCTGCGAAAGTCATTATTATCACTTGTACATATTTCACAAAAAAATGCTTGCCGAAAACGGTTTAGTATGATATAATCTATATAATTCAACAGAAAGGGCATTTGTGCATCTGTTTGGTATGTTGGACGGAGGAATGGAATCCATGAGGAAAAAGAAAATGTTGGCCTGTGTGCTGGCGGCTGTCCTGACCGTTTCAGGAACGGCATGTGGTGGGAAAGAGGAGCAGGATGAGACCCCCACGCTGACGGCGGACGGCGGGGAAAACGAGAAAGACCAGGGCGGGAACGAGGAAACCCCGACGGGGGAGGTACAAAAGGATGGTGGCGGCGACCCATTAAAAGCCCCGGACCCGACACCGGCAGGGCACGTACCGGTCGTGACCGTGGCAGATGCGACGTATGAGGCGGAGGATGGCACGCTTTCGGGGAAGGCAAAGACGGAAAGTTCCAAAAGCGGCTACAGCGGCAGTGGTTACGTGACCGGGTTTGAAGAGGAAGGGGATGCCTGCACGTTCCATATTGATATCACACAGGAAGGTTTTTACGATCTTACGTTTGTCACCGCGAACCAGGGGGGCTATAAGGAGAATTCCATTTTGGTGGACGGTGAATCCATAGGTTCCCTCGCGTCGGAATCAGGAGATTTTGCGCCTTCGCGTTTTGAGAGGGTTTATTTTACGGCAGGGGCGCATGATGTGACATTAAAAAAAGTATGGGGGTGGGTCATGGTGGATTCCTTAACCGTGAGCGCTGCACAGGCACTGCCGGAGGATCTTTATGCGGTAAGCGCAAAATTGGTTAACCCAAACGCGACGGATGCCACAAAACGCCTGATGAGTTATATGGCGGACATCTATGGCAAGCAGGTTTTGTCCGGACAGTACAGCGACGGCATGTATGGGCTGGAGCGCCAGGCCGTCTGGCGGGTGAGCGGGGAGTACCCGGCCGTGCTTGGGCTTGACATGATGGAGTACACGCCGTCGCGGGCCATGAACGGTGGCAGCACGCAGGCGGTGGAAAATGCCATTGAATATTGGAACGAGGGTGGCATCGTGACTTTTGTCTGGCATTGGAACGCCCCGGAAAAATACCTGACAGGGGTGTGGTATAGCGGTTTCTACAAAGAATATACGGACATTGATTTAAAAAAGATCATGGACGGTGAGGATACGGAAGGCTATGACCTTCTGCTGCGCGACATCGATGCGATTGCAGAACAGCTAAAACGGCTGCAGGACGCGGGGGTCCCGGTTTTATGGAGGCCGCTGCACGAGGCTTCCGGCGGATGGTTCTGGTGGGGAGCGGCGGGTGCGGATGCCTACAAGCAGCTTTATATCCTGCTCTATGACCGGCTGACGAATTACCACGGCTTAAACAACCTGATCTGGGTCTGGAACGGGCAGGCGGCGGATTGGTATCCGGGTGACGAATATGTTGACATGATCGGCGAGGATATATATCCGGGTGAGAGGGTTTACACTTCACAAATCAAGAAGTTCCTTGAGGCGGCAGGGTACACGAATGAGCGCAAGATGATTGTCCTGTCGGAAAACGGCTGTCTTTTTGACCCGGACTTAGCGGCCAGGGATGGCGCAATGTGGGGCTTTTTCGCCACTTGGGGCGGGGAGTTTGTGCTGGCGAACAACAAGATGAACCGCCTTTCGGAAAAATATACCGAGGAGGAGATGGTAAAGAAAGTTTACGGCCATGATGCTGTCATTACGTTTTCAGAACTGCCGGACTTAAAAACCTATCCGATCCGTGAGTAGGGAAAGCTTTTGGAATAACAGGCTGTGTGGGGCTAACTTTGTAAACGTGGAGGGAGGTGCGCGGATGGGGGGATTTTTCTCCTCGGACGGCCCGCTGTATCAGTTCTTAGATAAGGTCGGGCATCTGATTTTGCTAAATGTAATATGGCTTCTGTGTTGCCTTCCGGTCATTACGATCATCCCGGCAACAACCGCATTTTACTACGCGACGATCAAATCAATCCGCAGGGGGCATGGTTATGCGTACAGGGAGTTTTTTACATCCTTTAAGAATAACTTGGCGAGGGGGATTCCCTTAAGTCTTGTGCTCGTGGCGCTCGGTCTTTTGCTTACCTTTAATTTTAAGGTGGCATGGCAGGCACAGACAAAGCAGAGCATGGCGTTCGCCATAATATATCTGCTCCTGCTGTTTTTCTATGCCGGGTTTGTGGTTTATATCTGTCCGGTGCTCTCGCGTTTTTCCATAAGGATGCGCGTCCTTTGCCGGATGGCTTCCATCATGGTATTCAGGCATCTGCCTGTTACGATATTGCTTATGGCCGGTACGGCCGGCTGTGCCGTGTTTTTGTATTCCGCAGTGTCTGCGGTACAGTCAAAGACAGATACCACACCGATGCTTGCAATGCTTTTTTTGCTGCCGGGCATATGGTGTTTTGCTTCAACCTATCTTGTGGAACCGGTGCTGCGCAAGTATATGCCGGAAAAACCGGAGGGGGACAAATCATGGTATTACGAATAATGAAAGAAGGAGAGAAGATGATGGGAAAGAAGATGCGAAAAAGAATCACCGCATTCTTGCTCGTAGTGGCAGTCCTCCTGTCCCCGGTGGCTACCGTGGAGGGGAAGACGGATGTGCCGCTTGACGACTACGAGGAAATCGTGGCGACCCATTCGATCGATGCGTCGATGCTAAGCTATGAAGAATATGCCGCACAATATGACGATGTGCATCCGGATGAGACTTATGTCATCGAGGCGGCAGATTATGTGCGTTTTACGGCAGGGCAGGACGAAGCAGCGACCCCTGCCACTTACGAGGATTATGAGGGTATGGCAGGGACTTCCGTGCTCACGGGGGATGAAGGCCTGATTGAGTACGAAGTGGATATCAAGACCGGGGGCTTTTATGAACTCTCCCTTGACTATTATCCGGTGGAGGGCAATTCCGCCGATATCCAGAGGGCATTCTTCATTGATGGCAAGCTCCCTTACAGCCAGCTTGCGCTCGTGGAATTCCAGCGCGTGTGGAAGAACACGGTGGAAAATACCGTTGTGAACCAAGACGGTATTTTGGTGAAGGACTGGGCGAAGGATAACCAGGGCAATGATTTAAAGCCTTCGATGACCGAAGCGCCGGAGTGGATGGAAAACAGCTACCTCTATGACGCGGACGGCTATATCACGGACCGCCTTGCCATTTACCTGGCGGCGGGCAAACACACGGTCACCATCGTGGCAAGGCGCGAGCCGATGCTGCTGCGCCGCCTTACGTTCTCAAACACGGACAAGGTTGCAACTTATGCTGAGAAGAAGGCACAATGGGATGCGGCGGGCGTAAAGGACGCGGCGGCAAAGACAATCCGCATTGAGGCGGAGAATGCAACAAAGGCATCCTCCCAGATGCTTTACCCGACACAGGACCAGTCCTCCCCGGGTGTTTATCCGGCGAGTGCGAAAGCACTTTTGAACAATACGATCGGCGGCAATTCCTGGCGGCTTGTGAACCAGTGGATTGAGTGGGAATTTGATGTGGAGGAAAGCGGATATTACAACATATCCTTCCATGCAAGGCAGAACTTTGTCAAAGGTCTTTATGTTTCCAGGAAGATCATGATCGATGGTGTTGTGCCGTTTGAGGAATTGAACGATTACGGATTTACATACGAGCAGACCTGGCGGATGGATACACTTGAGGACGGGGATGGTGAAGCGTACAAGATCTACCTTGAGGCGGGGCACCACACGCTGCGCATGCAGACGGTACTTGGCGAGTTCTCGACGATCATCAGCCGTGTGCAGGAGTGTGTGACACGGCTAAACGCGACCTACCGCAAGATCATCCGCATAACCGGTGTTTCGCCGGACTCTTACCGCGACTACCAGATTGAGGCATCGCTGCCGGAGGTAAAGGGCGAGATGCAGGCGGTGCGTGAGGAGCTTGAGGCGGTCATTAAGGAGCTGCGCGAGGTCACGGGGCGCTCGAGCGACAAGGAGACGGCGCTGATCACGATGAGCGACCAGCTCGAAGAACTCGTGAAAGACCCGGAGCGTTTTGTCAAGGTCATTTCCTCCTACAAGGTCAATGTCCGCGCGCTCGGCACATGGGTGACGGCGGCGCTCGAACAGCCGTTGCAGCTTGATACGATCTATATCACTGCGCCGGGGACAAAGGCGAAGGCGGCGAACAATGGTTTTTGGTCGCGGATCATGTATGAGTTTACAAGGCTTTACTATTCATTTGTCATCGATTACAACCAGATTGGTAACGTGGCACAGGGCGATGCCCGCTCGATCACGCTCTGGGTCGGTTCCGGGCGTGACCAGGCAAACGTTATCAAATCGCTGGTGGATAAGACGTTCACGAACCGGACCGGCATCAGTGTCAATGTCATGATTGTCGATATGGGTACACTCCTTCAGGCGACGCTCGCCGGGCAGGGGCCGGACGTGGCGATACAGGTCGGCAATGACCTGCCGATGAATTACGGCCTAAGAAATGCGGTGGCGGATTTAAGCCAGTTTGATGACCTTTCCGAGGTAACGTCCCGCTTTAATGTAAGTGCAATGGAAGCGTTCCAGTTTAATGGCGCGACCTACGGCCTGCCGGAGACACAGACCTTCCCAATGATGTTCTACCGCAAGGATATCTTAAAAGAGCTCGGGCTTGAGGTGCCAAAGACCTGGGATGAGGTCAAAGTGGTCATGACGGTTTTAAGCAAGAACCAGATGGAGATCGGTATGCTGCCGGGTGAAAACATTTTCGCGATGATCCTTTACCAGAACGGCGGGAATTATTACAATGAGGACGCATCCCGCTCTGCGCTTGACTCGGATGCGGCAATCAATGCATTCAAGGAATACTGCGAGTTTTACACGGATTACAAGCTTGACCAGGCGACGGTTGTTGACGAGCGTTTCCGCCTCGGTGAGTGCCCAATCATTATTTCGGACTACACGCTGTACAACAACTTGCAGGTATCCGCGCCGGATATCAAGGGTTTATGGGGCATGGCCCCGGTTCCGGGTGTCATGCGGGAGGACGGCACGATCGACAATACGGTCGGCAGCACGGGTGCCGCCTGCATCATGATGCAGGACAATGCGGACACGTTAGCCTCGTGGGAATTCTTAAAGTGGTGGACTTCGGCGGACACACAGATCGAGTATGGCCGTGAGATGGAATCCCTGATGGGTTCCGCGGCGCGTATCGCAACGGCGAACCTTGAGGCGTTTGAGGCGCTCCCATGGCCGAACGCCGAGCGCGAAGCCCTGATGGAGCAGTTCTCCCAGGTCCGTGGGATCCCGCAGGTCCCGGGCGGGTACTTTTCATGGCGAAATGTCAACAACGCGTTCTACCGTGTGACAACGAAGGCGGACTCCGTTTCGCCGAGGGAGGAACTGATGGATAAGGTTCTTTTGATCAATTCCGAGATTGATTATAAGCGCAAGGAATTTAACCTTCCGCTATATGAAGAAAAGTAGAAAGGAGGAGGCTTAAAAAATGAGTAAAAACAACGCCAATACGGCAGTGCTCGACGCGAATATGGAAAAGGCGAAAAAAGAGGGAAAACTCTGGTACCGCATGAAGAAAAGCAGGACCTCCTACCTGATGCTAGCGCCGTACCTGATCCTGTTTACATTTTTCACGATCGCCCCGGTGCTTGTGTCCATCGGCTTGAGCTTT
Organism: uncultured Lachnospiraceae bacterium; assembly: GCA_964390095.1. Lineage (GTDB taxonomy): Bacteria > Bacillota > Clostridia > Lachnospirales > Lachnospiraceae > RGIG4057. The sequence goes on from CAYMGZ010000054.1 coordinate 10,372, forward strand.
ACGTACTTTAACATGCTGGAAGCCCCGGATTTTGTCGGTTGGGCGAACTATATCAAGCTGTTCCTCGACGATGATATTTTCATGATCGCCCTGAAAAACACACTGCTGTTCGCGGTCATCACAGGACCGGTCAGCTACATCCTCTGCGTGCTGTTCGCGTGGATCATCAACGAATTCCGCGGGAAGCTGCGCGCATTCCTCACCCTGATCTTTTACGCCCCGTCCATCTGCGGGCAGGCGTATCTGGTCTGGAACATTATCTTAAACCCTGGCAAAACCGGATGGTTAAACGGTATTTTGATCAAGATGGGCTTCCTTGATGAGCCGATCCTCTGGATGCAGACCGAGAAATATGTGCTCCCGGTGCTGATTGTCGTACAGTTGTGGCTCTCGCTTGGTACCGGCTTCCTCTCGTTCATCGCTGGTCTCCAGACCGTGGACAAATCGCTTTATGAGGCGGCGGCGATGGACGGCGTGAAAAACCGCTGGCAGGAGCTTTGGTATGTCACCCTGCCATCCATGAAGCCCCAGCTTATGTTCGGTGCCGTAATGCAGATTACGCAGTCGTTCGCGGTGGCGGATATCTCGATCCAGTTGGCCGGCAACCCGTCCGTCAACTACGCGGGCGCGACCGTCGTGACCCATCTTCTCGACTACAGTTCGACGCGTTACGAGATGGGCTACGCCTCGGCCATTGCAACGGTTTTGTTCCTGCTCATGGTGGGGACGAACAAGTTAGTCCAAAAAGTATTAGGAAGGGTGGGAGAGTAATTGGCAGACAACGCTGGATATAAGAAACCAAAAAAAGTAAATTATAAAAAGCAGAAGCAGCTCAACCGTTCCAAGGCCGGCAACGGATTGCTCTTCTTCCTGATGTTCATCTGCGGTATCTTTATGGCGCTGCCGCTCGTCATGATCATCAACAACGCCTTAAAACCGCTCGATGAGATTTTCCAGTACCCGCCGCGCATTTTCGTGAAAAACCCGACGACGGAGAATTTTACGGATCTGTTCGTTTTGATGAACGACTCGTGGGTACCATTCTCAAGGTACATACTAAACACCCTGATCATCACGGTTTCCGGCACGGTGGGGCATGTCATCGTGGCATCCTTTGCGGCGTATCCGCTTGCAAAGCACAATTTCCCGGGCAAGAAGATCATCTTTAGCCTGGTCGTGCTCTCGATGATGTTCTCGTACAACGTAACACAGATCCCGAACTACATGATCGTTACCTGGCTTGGGATGAACAATACCTATCTGGCCCTGATCCTGCCGGC
>CAYMGZ010000055.1:0-11534 GCA_964390095.1 uncultured Lachnospiraceae bacterium
ATTTAAACCTCAAGTTGAACCTTGCCTTATATATCATCTTTCTTTCGGTGGAACATTACGTGTCCATTGGATGATACCTGCCTTTTTTTGGAATCTTTATGGGAAAATCATTCTGTGTCCATTGGACTGTACCTTCCTTTTTTAAAATTTTGTTCGGATGGAACATTGCGCCTTTTTTGGACGATGCCTTCCTTATTTTCAGAATCCGGCCGAGGTAAAACGTCATGTCTTCATTGGACCGTACCTTCCTTTTTCGGAATTTGATGGGGTAAAACGTTATGTCTTCACTGGACTGTACCTCCTTTGCATAAATTTCGGATGGGGTGGACCGTTATGTCTTTGTTGGACCGTACCTCCTTTGCTTGGATTTGGATGGGGTGGAACGTTACGTTTTCATTGGAGTGTACCTCTCTTTCTTCCAAGTTCTTCGAACGATTTTTTGTTTGTCGTTCATCTTGGCTTTATTATAGTGCAAAAAAAAGAGTTTGTCAAGAGGAAAAATAAGAAAATTTGAAAAAAATTTTCGAGTTGGCAGAAAACAAATCGGATAACGGTAAATTAGCAAAGAATTATATGCGAAATGCTATAATTTAGTATAGAACTTGACATCCGGACAGGCGTATGTTATGCTGGCAATGTATTTATGGCAGGTTTCAAAGCCCGGGAAAGGGCAGGATTGGAGGTTGTGATGCACGAGCATAAACCGTTGGACGTGGTAAAGGAGGTTGTGTGGAATCTTTTTGTCTATGTGCTTTATTATGTCTATTGTTTCATTATGTTGTTGATAACACATTTTATACTTTACCGTTTTATCAAGTCGATGAATTGGACGGTGCGGGATATTGCTGTTTATGCATTTGCCGCATCGACCGTTATGATGGCAGTGCGCATTGTGGGGAAGGTGCGCAAGAAGAAATAGGGGAAACCCGGAAGGACGGAGGAACAGAAGGGAAGCAGGAGAGGACGTAAGGGAATATAAATTGGAATCCGGGGAAGACGGTAAATAATGTAACGTGCGGAATAACCGGGAGAAACATGACGGGGGAGCGGAAAGGCTGGATATGGAGGGAAAAGAGATGTTTTTTAACAGATGCAGCAGATGGAGAGCAAAAGGCTTGAAGGTGGCGTTCATAGGGCTTTGCTGCCTTTGTGCCTCATGTGGGAAAGGTCAGGAGACCGCGGGGGATGGACAAACACCGACCGGGCAATTGACCGGTCAGCCGGATGGGGCAGGAACGGCGGATCCGGACGGGCAGGGAGTGGACGGAAGCACAGGCACAGAAGGACCGGGCATGGACGGAAGCACGGGCGCGGACGGGCAGGGAAGCGAGCCGGGCGCGGACGGGCAGGGAAGCGAGCCGGGCACGGACGGGCAGGGAAGCGAGCCGGGCGCGGACGGAACAATGGATCCGGACAGGTCGGGCAGCCAGACCGGGCAGACATCCGGAACCGGGGGAAGCGCTTCGGGCGACCCGGCGCAAACACCGTCAGGAGGTTCTTTTGATGAGACAAAAGTTACTGCATTCGAGCCGAAGGAAATGGTGACGACCGCACGGGTGAATGTGCGGACACGGCCGGATCTTGCGAGCGATGTCATAACCCTGCTTCCGGCGGGGCGCACCGTGACCTGCACGGGAAGCATCAGCGGCTGGTACCGGGTGGAATATGGGGGGCAGACGGCATACATGTTTGCGGAATATCTCGGTGAGGCGGGATTGCCTGTTAAAAAGCCGGAAGATACGGCAACATCGGGGAATGATATTTTTGATGAGGCAAAAGTTGATGCATTTGGGCCGAAAGAAATGGTGACGACCGCGCGGGTGAACGTGCGGACACGGCCGGATCTTGCGGGTGATGTCGTAACCCTGCTCCCGGCGGGGCGCGCTGTGACCTGCACGGGGCGCATCGGGGAGTGGTATCGGGTGGATTATGAGGGGAAAACGGCCTATATGTTCGCACAATACCTTGGGGAAAAGACAGGAGAAACCGCAGGGACAAAGGAGCCGGGGGAACCGGGCCAAACGCCGGATCCACAGCCGGGCAGTGAGGAAAAAAATCCGTCGGGGACGCACACCAAGCCTGTCGGCAAGGCGGGGGAATCCGGGGTCGGGGTTTATTATGAAACCGATGCGGATGCTGCCTGGATCGTGATTGATGCCGGGCATCAGGAAAAAGGGAATTATGACAAAGAGCCGGTCGGGCCGGGGGCGGACGAGATGAAAGCGAAAGTCTCCTCGGGGACGCAGGGGCGTTATTCCGAGCTGCCGGAATACAAATTGAACCTTGCGGTATCCATAAAGCTGCGGGATGCCCTGCTGACAAAAGGCTACAATGTGGTGATGGTGCGCGAGACAAACAAGGTTGACATCAGCAATTCGGAGCGCGCAAAAATCGCCAATGAGATCGGGGCGGATGCCCTGGTCCGAATCCATGCCAACGGCTCGGACAGCGCCAGCGCGCAGGGGATGATGACGATCTGCCAGACATCTTCCAACCCGTACTGCGGGGAGTGGTATGAGGAGAGCCGTTTTTTGTCGGACTGCATATTGGACGGGATGTTGTCTGCAACCGGGGCGAAAAGCAAGGGGGTCTGGGAGACGGACACGATGAGCGGCATCAACTGGTGCCAGGTCCCGGTCACGATCGTGGAGATGGGGTATATGACAAATGAGACGGAAGATTTATTGATGGCGACAGGGGAGTATCAGGATAAGATTGTTGCCGGGATTGTGGATGGGGTGGAAAAGTTCCTTGAGGATTAGCCGATATGCTCCCTTTTAAAAATTTTCAAAATTCTTCCCTCTACCTCTTGATTTATTTAGAAAAATCTAATATATTATAGATAAGCCTAAATGATATTGCTATTTTACACAAGAAAAGAGCTGATAGGTGCCAAAAATATACAAAAATCACGAAAATCAGCAAAGTATTTTAGAAAAATATATGGAAGGGGTTTTGGAAATGGTGAAGGAGACGGAGTACAACAAGCCTTGGATTGCACAGAGGGCGGACCCTTATGTGATGCGGGCGGAGGATGGCGCTTATTATTTTACGGCATCGGTGCCGGCGTATGACCGGATTGTCCTGCGCAGGGCGGACTGCCTTGTGGGGCTTGCGGGGGCGCAGGAGAAGACCGTGTGGGAAAAGCATGCGTCAGGACCGATGAGCAAGCATATCTGGGCACCGGAGCTGCACTATCTTGACGGCGGCTGGTACATTTATTTTGCGGCGGGGATGGAGGAGGATATCTGGGCAATCCGTCCATATGTGCTGCATTGTACCGGGCAGGACCCGATGCGGGATGCGTGGGAGGAGTGCGGATCGATGCAGTGTGCCGATGACGATGAGTTTTCGTTCCGGGCGTTCTCGCTGGATGCGACGGTGTTCGAGAACAAAGGGGAGCACTATATGGTCTGGGCGGAGAAGGTCGGCGTGGGGAAACAGATTTCCAACCTCTACATTGCCCGGATGGAGAGCCCGGTAAAGCTTGCGACCGTGCAGGTGTTGCTCGTGACACCGGATTATGACTGGGAGCGGGTTGGTTTCTGGGTGGCGGAAGGTCCTGCGGTGTTAAAGCATGACGGGAAAATTTTCCTGACCTATTCGGCGAGTGCAACAGGCGCATGCTACTGTGTTGGCATGATGACGGCATCCGAGGGGGATGACCTGTTGGACCCGCGCTCCTGGACCAAGTCGCGGGTGCCGGTCCTGAAGACGGATGCGGAGAAAGGGATTTACGGGCCGGGGCATAACAGCTTCGTGAAATCCGAGGATGGCACGAAGGATATGATGGTCTTCCACGCAAGGCAGTACGGGGAGATTGTCGGGGACCCGCTCTATGACCCGAACCGCCACGCGATGCTGCTTGAGGTGAAGTGGAACGCGGATGGATCGCCTTGCTTTGAATACAAAAAAGGCTGATCAGACCAAGAAGAAACGGACAGATAACGGAAAACATTGGAGATAAAAAAACCACCGCCGGACAGGGAACTTCCCTGTCCGGCGGTGGTTTTTTGGGGAGTGGAACCGGAAAAATGCTTATCCATATGTCTTTGACGGGGATTCTGCCCCGTCGGATATCATAGGACTGTAATTGATGCTGACTTTGATATCCTGGTTGTAATTCCCGAAGCCGCTCCCGTAGATGGTCAGCCCGCCCACATGTGCGCAGTCCTCCGGGACCGCAAATTTCAGCTTCAATGGGCTGCGGTAGTCTAACTTCATCTGCTTTAAGGACACGTCGGAAATCTTTAGGCCATCAATAAAAGTTCCATGGTTGTTAATGACGATAAGTTTTAACATGCCATATTGGTTCCAATTCCGGAACCACCAGTTTGGCGTGAAAAGCCCGCGCTCGTCAGCGAAATCGCCGGGGCTGGTCCAATAGCCAAGGCAGGTATTATTCAAATAGAAATGGATGTCGGAGGGCCATACACTGTTGCTGCCCGGTGCCTCGGAGCCAAGCTCGGCGGAGATCATGATCTGGTCGATCTTCTGGGAGGTCGGGATGAAGTTCGGGATGATATATTCCACAAAGCCTTTCGTGAACCAGAGGATGTTTGCGTTCATCCGGTCCGGGTGGGAGAAATAGCGCGTGCTGTCCACCTCCCCGATCAGTGCCTCGCTTGTGGCAAGACCACAGGTAGGGCATACCTGGTAATCACAATATTGCCCCACCTTAATGTCTGTTTCATAAATATTTTTATAAGAAATATCAGGTTCCACCTCGATGAGGATCTTATCTAAATGGACGGAACAACGTTTTTCATTGCCGTGCCCGGTCGATTCGTTGGAGACCGAGATGATGCCGCAGTCCTCAAGCCGCTTGATATGGCTTGTGAGCGCGCCGTTTGTGATATTCAGGCTTGCGGCGAGTTCGTTCATATTCATGCCCTTGTTGTCGAGCAGCTGTTTGATGATGGAGACACGGATTTCAGAGCCAAGTGCCTTGAACAGTTCCAGCCCGTCCTCCAATGAAGTGATATGTAGCATAAAAAATCCCCTTTTTTAAAAGTATACCCGCACAGAATGGTAGAAAATAAGTGATAAGCCATATTCGCCATGCCTGTAGTTTTTCGTTCCGGATTTGGTAAAATGTTTATATGGATATTTCAATTATACCAAAAACGAAGAAGAAATCAAGATGGTATTTTGGCGCTTTCACGCCATTTTTCATGAAAAACTAAAAGCCGCAATAACTGCTTGTTGATTATGCACAAATTTTATTCGATTAAGTATTGACTATTTGCTAAAAGTTATATATAATGTTAGATATAGTTTAGGATTTTAAAAAATAATTTAGATTGATAACAAGAATCTAAAGGGCACGAAAACAAAGTAAGGGGGAATCGCAAGATGATTCGAAGAAAACCGTTAAGGGCAATGGCGCTTGCATTGTCGGTTGTATTGCTTTCCACCGGTAATCAGCCGTCCATGCGCACGCAGGCGGCGGGGGAGGAATCCTCACAGGCCCCGTCGGCAGTGGTTACGTACTCTGATGAGCGCATCACCCACAATTATGCGATCGTAAGCCAGGGGTTTGGTGCTGCATACACGGGGGAGGTTTTAAAGTACCCGGTCGATGCGCTTGAGGTTTCCGGGACCGGGGAGCTGACAAGCGAGAGCTATGGCTACAAGGAGAGCAGTGTTGTGGCGCGTGCCGGGATTGGGCAGGAAGTGGACATCACCCTTGATGTTCCGCAGGCTGCGGTCTATTACCTGAAGTTTGACTACATTTCCTGCGCGGATTCCATTCTGTCGGCGGAAGCTTCCCTTAAGGTCAACGGGGAATTCCCTTATTATGAGCTGCGCAGCCTTGAGTTTGAGAACCTTTGGGTGGATGCGGAGCCGTCTTACGACCGGTATGGCAACCAGATCGTGTCCATCCCGGACAAGGTCTACGAGTGGAAGGACAAATACCTGCTCCCGGCGAGCTACCGCTATACAACGCCGCTTGGGGTGGAGCTTGCGGCGGGGAAGAATACGCTTACGTTTACGGTGTCCGAGGGTGCGCTTTTGATCGGGGCTGTTTATCTTTGCCCGGAACCTCAGATCCCGGCCTATACCGGCTCACAGAAGGCGGAGGGGGATGCCCTGGTCGAGATCCAGGCGGAGAACCCAACGAGGCGCAACGACTCCGCGATCCGTGCGACCTGTGAGTATAATACCGACTTAAGTCCTTACAATGTCAAGAACAAAGCCCTGAACACGATTGATGCCGCTTCTTTTAAGAACGCAGGGCAGTCACTGACTTACGAGTTCCCGGTGGAGCGGGCAGGTTATTATAACCTTGCCGTGCATTACAGCCAGGCCGACAAGACGGATTTCCCGGTATTCATGAACATTGAAATCGACGGGCAGATTTTAAATGAGGAGTTCAAGGATTACGCGTTTGCATATGACAAGGACTATGAGATGCTCACCTTAAAGGATGCCGAGGGGAACAATCTGACGGCATACCTGTCGGAAGGGACGCACCAGGTTACCTTCACGATCAGCGTGGACCCGATCCGCGGGTATTTGGAGAAGGTGGACCGGATCATGAACGATGTCAACAACCTTTCGCTTGAGATCACGAAGGTGGTTGGCACGAACAAAGATAAGTACCGCGATTTTAAGCTGGAGGCTTACATCCCGGGCATCGGCGATACTTTGAAGGGCTGGGCGGCGGAGCTTGATGTGATCAAGGAGGATGCGGCGAAGTTCAACCCGAAAGCGAAAAAAATCGGTACGTTTTCTTCCCTCGACATCGCAAGCAACCAGTTAAAAAGCCTGTCGAAGGATGTCAATGAACTTTTGTACCGCATCGGTGAGCTCGCGACAAGCCGCAATTCCGTCAACCAGTATCTCGCAAATTTGACGGATGCGTTAAACGGCAACCGGATCGCGATTGACAGTGTATATTTTTATCAGGATGGTGCCAAGAGCCAGCTGCCGAAAAAGACGGGTTTCTGGAAGGGGATCTGGGCATCCATCTCAAGGTTTGTTTATTCCTTTACCTCGCAGGCGTACTCAACCTCAAACACGGACCCGTCCCATTTACAGGTGTGGGTGAACCGTTCCAGGCAGCACCTTGAGATCATGCAGAAGCTGATCGATGAAGATTTTACGCCAAAGACCGGGATTTCCGTGGATCTTTCGCTGATGCCGGACCAGAACAAGCTTGTGCTTGCGAATGCTTCGGGCGACGCGCCGGACATTGCAACCGGGTTAAATTATGCGCAGCCGTATGAGCTTGCCATCCGCGGGGCGCTTAAAGACCTGACGGAGTTTTCCGATTTTGCGGAGGTTGCGAAGCGGTATAATGAGGCACTTTTTGTTCCGGCCACGATCGGGGATGGTATTTACGCCGTGCCGGAGACGATGAATTTCTGGGTGCTGTTTTACCGCAGCGATGTCCTGTCAAAGCTTGGCCTTGAAGTGCCGGATACGCTTGAGGATGTCAAGGGGATGCTGACGGACCTGCAGATGAGGGGCTTGAATTTCTACCACCCGACCGCCGGCATGGCAGCGATGAGGAATTTCCACGGCACGACACCGATTTTGTTCCAGTACGGCGCGAGCCTGTACGATACTTACGCGGGGGATACCGCGATCAACAGCGAGGAGGCTGTGGCAGGTTTTACCGAGCTTGCCGAGCTTTTTACGATTTACAATATGCCGGTGGACATCCCGAATTTCTACCAGCATTTCCGCAACGGCGACCTGCCGATCGGCATCGCGGATTTCGGGACGTACAACCTGATCTTGAACGCTGCGCCGGAGATCGCAAGCGCATGGGAGATCGCGTTAATTCCGGGGGTTGAACAGGAGGATGGCACGGTGGCGCGCTACAGTTCCGCCGGTGCGGAAAGCACGATCATGTTTGAGTCGGATGCTGAACGTGAGGCGATGGCGTGGGAATTCATGAAATGGTGGTCCTCGGCCGACATCCAGGAGCAGTTCGGTGAGAGCTTACAGATTTCCTACGGCAGTGAGTATCTCTGGAACACGGCAAACAAGGAAGCATTCTCGAACCTCCCTTGGAGAAGCCAGGATAAGGCAGTCATCCTTGCCCAGAATGAGTGGATCCAGGAAGCACCGCGTATCCCGGGGACTTATATGTTGGAGCGTGAGCTTTCGAATGCTTTTGTCGCGGCGGCGATTGACGGCGATGACATCCGCAGTACGCTCGACGGCGCGGTGAAGCGCATCAACCGTGAGACGGAGCGCAAGCTTGAGGAATTCGGATACATGAAGGATGGCGAGGTGGTCACGGAGTATATCGTCCCGACCATCGAGCGCGTGCGCGAGATCATAGGAATCACAAAGTAAGGGAGGGGCAAAATGGCTGACAAATCAACGAAGCGCAAGAAGAACAGTATTGCGCGGCATGAGAACGGGAATAAATCAGCATATGGTTTTTTGGCTCCTTATCTGATCCTGTTTTCCATCTTTATCATCATCCCGATCGTGATTGCCATCGGGCTGTCGTTCACAAGTTTTAACACGATCCAGGCACCGACGTTCAAGGGCTTTTTGAACTATGTGAACCTGATCACGCAGGATGAGATTTTCATGCAGTATGTCCTGCCAAACACGATCAAGTATGCCCTGATTGTAGGGCCGGGCGGTTACATATTGGCTTTCCTGATCGCGTGGGCGCTCTCGCAGCTGACAAGCGTGCCGAGGACGATCCTTGCCATCATCTTTTACTCGCCGAGTATGACCGGGGCGGTGGCGATGGCGGTTGTATGGAAGATTATCTTCTCCGGGGACCAGATGGGCCTGATCAACAACTGGCTGATGAACCTCGGCGTGATCGATGAGCCGATCATATGGCTGACAAGCGCGAAATACCTGCTTCCGATCATGATCATCGTGGCGCTCTGGTCGAGCATGGGTGTCGGCTTCCTCGCGATGCTCGCCGGTATTTTGAATGCGGACGAGGAACTTTACGAGGCGGCGGCGATCGACGGCGTGAAGAACCGTTTCCAGGAGATGATTTACATCACGGTCCCGACGATGAAGCCGCAGATGCTCTTTGGTGCGGTCATGGCGATCGTGAACGCGTTCCAGAACGGCGTGATTGGCGTGCAGCTTTCCGGTGCGAACCCAACGCCTGGTTATGCCGGGCAGCTCATCGTAAACCATATCGAGGATTACGGTTTTATCCGTTACGAGATGGGCTACGCGGCGGCAGTTTCCGTGGTACTTTTGTTGATCGTCATGGTATTCTCAAAAGTATTCGGCAGGCTTTTCAGTGAGGATTAGAAAGGAGGAGAAGAGATGGCCGGATATCGTGGAAGTAATATCAACCCGAAGAAATTCGAGCGTGGGCAGCTCAAGATTTTTCTTGTGCTCCTGCCGCTTGCGATCGTGATGGCGATCCCGATCGTATATATTTTCTGTCACGCGTTTAAACCGATGGATGAGCTGTTTGCCTTCCCTCCGAAGATTTTTGTGTCGAAGCCGACATGGAATAACTTCCGGAACCTCTTCAAGGCATCCCAGTCGTCCGGGATCCCGATGAGCCGTTATGTCTTCAACAGTTTGGTCGTGACGCTCTCGGTTGTGCTCGCGTCAATCGTCTTCTCGACGATGGCGGCGTTCGCGCTCTCCAAGCTCCGTTTCAAGGGCAAGTACGTGCTGATGGAGATTAACAACGCAGCGCTCATGTTCGTGGCGGTGGCGGTGCAGATCCCGAGATATCTCGTGATTGACACGCTCGGCATGAAGGACAATTACTTGGCGCACATCCTGCCGCTCCTTGCGATGCCGGTCGGGCTGTTCCTCGTCAAGCAGTTCATTGACCAGGTGCCCGACGCGCTGATTGAGGCAGCTTATATCGATGGTGCGAAAGATTTTACGATTTATCGTAAAATTATCATCCCGCTGATCAAGCCGGCGATTGCGACGACCGCGATCCTTGCATTCCAGGCGGTATGGACGAACATAGAGACTTCCAACCTCTATATCAATGACGAATCCATGAAGACGCTGCCGTTCTACCTGAATACACTGGCAAACGCGAACAACAATGTCGCAGGGCAAGGTTTGCAGGCAGCCGCAGTATTGATCCAATTTTTACCGAACCTGCTCATGTTCATTGTACTTCGCAAGAGTTTCATGAACACGATGGCGAATTCGGGTATCAAATAAAGGGGGACGGCACGATGAAAAAACTGGGCAAAATTTTGCTTGCGGCGCTTTTGGTCTGTGCCTGCATCTCCCCGGCCATCCTGCAGGCGGCAACGCCTTACAAGACCTACACAATGGATGGCTACGGATATGTCATGGAGACACAGACGGCCTACACGCCGTATGAGACGATCGAGAAGATTGGCGAGGACGCGTTTTCGACCCCGGTGGATATGTGCATCGCATCGGACGGGTTGATGTATATTGCGGACTCCGGCTTAAAAAAGATTATCGTGGCGACGACGGACGGTGAGTTTGTCCGCTACATCGGCGAGGGGGAGCTGACCCAGCCGACCGGCGTGTACGTCAGCGATAACAAGCGTATTTATGTGGCGGATAAAGGGGCAAAACAGGTTGTCGTGTTTGATTATGACGGCAATGTGGCTGCCACCTACGGCAGGCCAAACTCCCCGATCTACGGCGCGGAAAATGATTTCAAGCCGATGAAGGTCGTGGCGAACGAATCCGGCACGCTCTATCTGATCTGCGAGGGTAACACGAACGGTATCGTGCAGATCAGCCCGGTGGACGGCGGCACGTTCCTCGGCTATTTCGGCACGAACTTCACGAGCCTGTCGCTGGTGGATATGATGCGGCGCATCATCCTTTCGGACGCGCAGAGGGCAAAGCTTTTGAGCAATATCCCGTCCACGCCGACGAACCTTGCGATTGATGACAAGGGCCTGATCTACACGGTGACGCAGGGCGACAACGAATCAAGCTTAAAGAAGCTTAACATCGCCGGGAACAACCTGATCCTGCCGGATGCCTACGACGAACAGTGCGCGGCGGTGACGACCGGGAATTTCAAGAATATTTATGTTGCGTCGAGCAACGGCTATATTTATGAGTACAACTCCGAGGGTGAGTTGCTCTTTGTGTTCGGCGGGCGCGACGACGGCCGTCTGCGCGTTGGCCTTTGCAGCAAGGTGGAGGCGATCGCGGTGGACACAAAAGACCGCATCTACCTGCTTGATTCCGACAAAAAACAGGTCAATGTTTACGAGCCGACGGAGTTTACAAATCTCCTCCATGAGGCGTTAGTGCTTTATTCTAACGGCCGCTATGAGGAGAGCATGGAGCCTTTGACGAAGGTGCTCACGATGAATACGCTGTTCGATTACGCGAACAAGGCGATGGGGCGCGCGTATCTGCAGATTGAGGATTACGACAACTCGTTGAAATACGCGAAGCTTTCGAAAGATTTTGACGGCTACTCCGACGCGTTCTGGGAAGTGCGCAACATCTGGCTGAAAAACAACCTCGTCACGGCATTCCTTGTGATCCTTGCCATTGTGCTTGTGGTCAAGGTCCTGAAACTTTTGCAGAAAAAGAAAGGGATCTTTACCCCGGTG
>CAYMGZ010000056.1:0-11393 GCA_964390095.1 uncultured Lachnospiraceae bacterium
CTTCCTATGATTTTGAGGGTGGCTTAGGGGATATGACAGCAGCTGCAAACGGTGAGACTGCAGCACCGAGTGCCGCGACGGACGATATCAAGGGTGGCGTGGTGAAGCTTGAGTTTGGCGCACTCGGCGCAGAGAGTTACACGACATTTGCAAACCCATATGCGGGCAAGGAGCTTTCCGCAGCGACGATCACGGCATGGGTAAAGGTTCCGGAGACTGCAGGGAACTTTGAGTGGGATAACCTGATTGCTTTCTTTGACGGGACAAAGAGGCTTACATTCCAGACGAAGCCGTACATTTGCTGGAATGCCGGCGCGGACGAGAACTGGATTGATAAGAAAGGCCCGCTGGTATTTGAGACACAGAAGGGCAGATGGGTAAATTATGCATTTGTAATCACACCGGAAGACCAGAAGATTTTTGTGAACGGTGAGGAAGTTACGGAGCCGGAAGTAAATAATGGTACCGGATATAATGCCGCAGATTTGCTTTCCTTCCTTTCGGCTGAGACAACACAGGCTTATCTTGGGCTTGGTTCTTTCTGGGGCAGCCAGGATGCGTTTCTTGATGATATTACATTTTATGATGCTGCATTGACGGCGGACGAGATTAAGGAAGCCTGCAATATTGACGCGGTGGTTGCGGCGATGCCGGAGCTTGTGTTGCCGGATCCGACCCCGACCCCGGAACCGGTCGTATATGAGAAGGTTGACCTTTCCACCGTGACGGCAGCCGTACCGGAAGGGTATTCTTCCTTCTACGCGTTTGACGGCGACCTGACGGATGCGGTGACTGGTCAGGTTGGTAATACCGTTGGTTACATGGTACATCTTGAAGCGGAAGAAGAAGCAGCTTCCTATGAGACGGGTGTCAAGGGACAGGCAGTTGCATTCTATGGCTTTGGTGATGCCGTGAAGCTTCCGACCGCGCCAAAGGGCAGCCAGTATACAATCTCGATTGACTGGTTCTTAAAGAAAACATCACAATTTACGCCGGGCGTTTTCATGGTGAATGTACATGAGGATGGTTCCATCAAGGGCGGTGACGAGGATGCGCAGTGGGTCAGCATTGCACCGCTTGGTTGGAAGGAAAACCTGCAGGACGGACCGATGGTTTGGTCGAGGAATGTGCCGGGTGGCGCAGCTTGGAATGATTTGATGCGCGATGGCAATGGGCTTGCGCAGCTTGAGACTTGGTTCAATGTGACGGTAGTTGCCGATGGTGCGACAGCAACCATTTATGTGGATGGCTCGGTGGTACAGCAAGGTCCGATTGCAGATATTATTGGCGAGGATACCCAGTTGTATCTTGGCGTGAATGCTTGGGATACCGTATTTAATGGCTATATGGATAACCTTTATATCTATGACCGCTGCCTGACCCCGGAGGAAGTAGCAAGCCTTGCGAAGGAATCCCTCACGGTCGAGAAGGCTGACCCGACCCCGACCCCGGAACCGACCGCAACGACGGCTCCGACCGCTACAGAAGCCCCAGCGGCAACGGCGACAACAGCCCCGACCCCTACCACGGAGGCAGCAGCCCCGGCAGAGGATGAGGGCAGCAACACCGGTTTGATCGTAGGTATCGTGATTGCGGTGATTGTTGTGGCAGGCGGTGCAGCAGTATTTGTGATGAAAAAGAAGAAATAATCCGGATTTTTGAAGATATCTCCGAAAAAATACGAAATTTAATTTATTTGTAAAAAAAGCTTACCCCGCAGACGATTTTGTCTCTGCGGGGCAGTTTTGTTTTTGCTTATTTTAAAATCTCCTCAATCTTCGCAATTTCATCTTCCGTAAAGTCCACTTTTTTAACACATTCCACGTTTTCCACAATCTGTTCCGGACGGCTTGCCCCGACCAGCATGGTTGTGACGGCCTTATTATGCAACACCCATGAAAGAGCCATCTGCGAAAGTTTCTGCCCGCGCGATGCGGCGAGTTCGTTCAGGGCGCGGATGCGGGAAAGCCGGTCTTCTGTCAGGTCGTTGGCAATCCAAGTGTTCCCCTTCCCGATTCGGGAATCTGCCGGGATGCCATTTAAATACTTGTCTGTCAGCATGCCTTGGGAAAGCGGTGAAAAAACAGCGAGCCCAATCCCGTTTTCGGAGGCAAACTCATCCAGCCCGTCCTGTTCGATCCAGCGGTTGAACATGGAGTAGGAGGGTTGGTTGATAATGAACGGGGTGTGGAACTCCTTAAAATATTGCATGATTTCCGCCGTTTTCCCCTCATTATAGTTTGAGATCCCAACGTAGAGCGCTTTGCCTTGGCGTACAATCTGGTCAAGTGCCAGCGCTGTTTCTTCCAGTGGGGTATTTGGGTCGTAAATGTGATGGTAAAAAATGTCAACATAGTCGAGCCCCATGCGCTTTAAACTCTGGTCAAGCGAGGCGGTCAGGTATTTGCGCGAGCCGTTCCGGTCACCGTAAGGACCATCCCACATTTCGTAACCTGCTTTGGTTGAAATGCAGAGTTCATCACGGAATTGGCGCATACCACGGTCTAAAATACGCCCGAAATTTTCTTCCGCGCTGCCATTGTATGGGTGGCCGTAATTGTTTGCCAGGTCGAAATGTGTGATGCCAAGGTCAAACGCAGTATGGATCATGTTTTCCATATTGGAAAAATTGCTGGCATGGCCGAAATTTTGCCACAACCCGAGCGAAACGGCAGGAAGTTTCAGCCCGCTTTTGCCGCAGCGGTGGTACGGCATGTTTTCATAACGATTTTTGTTAGGGGTGTACATCTTTGTTTCCTCCTATTTTAAGTTCCGCATGCACCCTCCCAGTTCCCATCACCGGCGGAAGGGTTTCCGTCCGCATGGCTGCCGGAAATCCTTCCGGGGCACTGTCCGGGTGCATGCTGTTTTAAGTTCCGCATGTTTTGGTAGGGAAGGGGTGTTGCATCCAGTATAACACAGGATGATAGAAAAAGAAATCCGGGAAAGAGAAAAAATCAATATTTTTGTACAATATTTCATTGATTGCGGGTTGAAAATATTGTATAATAATGTGTGGGCAACAAAGTTTTCAGAAAACGGAGGGGATTTTGCCTGAATTTTTGAATGAAATGGGGGAAAAGCTTGAAAAAACAGTGGATATGGAAAAAGTGTGCGCCAGTGTTTGCTTGCATGCCGCTTGTGTTGAGCGGTTGCAGCCTGCTCCCGGAGGAAGAGACGGGGGGGCATTTGGTTCTGGTGCAGGCGGTGGATTCCGTCCAGTATGAGCTGGTGGAAGTCACGCGGGAAGATGTGCAGCTGATAAAAGACCTGTACTGTGTCTACCAGCAATCGCAGGATGAGAAGCTTAGCTTTGGCACAGACGGGCGGATGGTGCGCTATGTGCATGTGAAAGTCGGCGAAAATGTAAAAAAAGGTGATCTTCTGGCGGAGCTTGCATCCGATGATCTTGTGGAATCAATCAAGGAAGCGCGTTATGGCATTGAGAGGGATACCCTGCTTCTTGCCCAGACGGAGGAGTTAAAGGCCTTTGACCTTGCTGCATTAAAGGCACAGTATGACCGTGGCGGCATGACACGTGCCCAGTATGAGGAAAGTGTGGAGCGCACCGAGGAGGGTTATGCGGCTACCATAACAAATTATCAGGATTCACTTTACATCAAAGGCCTGCGCCTTGAGAAACTTGAGCAGGATTTAGAAGGCTGCAGGATTTATGCAGGGATTGATGGCATGGTCTCCATGGTGAAATCAAAAATTATGGAAGACATCATGACGGCGGGCACGGAGGTGATCCAGATTATTAACAAGAGCCAATGCCTGTTCTGCATGGATGATATGGAGTATGCAAAATATTTCACACCGGGGCAGGAAGTTACATTGATCAACAACAATGGCACCGAATATAAGACGAAGGTTTTAGCGCCGGAGGAAGCGCCGGATACGGACAAGATCTACCTGATGTTAACAGAGTCGGATGTGTCACTTGTGGTTGGCACAAGGGCATACGTGCGTCTGATCCTTGATGAGAGCAAGGGCGCGCTGGCATTGCCGCTGAACGTGGTGCACCGTGCGGGGGACGAATCTTATGTTTATTGTGAGGATGAAAACGGCTTAAAAAGCGTGCGCTATATTACAACGGGCCTGGTGGGTTCGAAAATGGTGGAGATTGTAGACGGGCTTGCGGAAGGGGAGTTCGTGATCCGCAAATAATGCCGGGGTGCTGATATTATGAGAAAGAGGAAAAATATGGAAATTAAACGAAATAAGATTCGCCGTTTCCTGCTGCCGACGCTTTCGCTCTGCCTGATGCTTGCGGGCTGTGGCGGTGAAAAAGAAGCCCTGCAGGAAGCCCCGGAGTTGGTTGAGCCCGCGGGGGGAGTACGGGAAAACGTTTACGCACAGTACCGGGACGTATACTCACTTAAGGTACTGGAAACCGTTGTCCTGCCGCGCCAGGAGGAACTGTGCTTTGAGCGGGCGGGTATTTTGGAAAAGGTTTATGTGTATGCAGGCAAACAGGTGGAAAAAGGGGAAGTGCTGGCAGAACTGCGTGATAGCGCGGGCGAGGAATGGGAACGTTTAAATGAACAGCTTGCGCAGATGCGGGAAGAAAATGAGTACAATAACCGGTATACGGAAATTGACATTGAGATTGCGAGGCTTTCCGGGCAGGACGTGGCGCGCATGGAGCTTTTGCTTGCACAGAGGAAGGAACTTCAGGCCTTTGAGGAAAAACATCTGCTGGAACAGATTGCCGTGGCAGAAGAGGAGCGCGGACACAATCAGCTCGTTGCCCCATTTGCTGGAACCGTGACGGCAATCGTGGAATACCGGGAAGGGATGGCGTTTGCGGAAAATGCCCCGTTATTAGTATTGTCAAGCGAGGATGGGCGCTATTTGCAGACGGAATATATCGGGAAGCAGGAAATGGATTCCTTCCACGAATATTATGTGATGGTGGACGGCAAGCGCTATGAGCTGGAATATCTGCCATACACCGAAGAAGAATTGCAGCAGATTTCTGCAAGTGGTGAGACAAAAGTTTCAAGGTACCGTATGTTGGACGCACAGACGGCATACCCCGGAAGAAATGCCTTCATCTGCCTGATGGGGGAGTATAGGGAAAATGTGCTTACCGTGCCAAAAAGCGTGCTGTATAAAGAGCGCCGGAATTATTTTGTTTATCAGGTCGATGGGGAGAACCTCGTAAAAACGCCGGTTGAGGTCGGGGTATTGGGCAATGCCTATGCGGAGATCCTAAGCGGTTTGGAGGAAGGAGCGTGTGTTTATGCGGAATAATAGTGTGCAAAAAGGGATTGGGAAGATATTATCTTCCGTGCTGCTTGCAGCATGCCTCCTTTTTGGGACAGTACCGGTCTTAGCGGACGATTCCGCCTACCAGACGGACACGGTGACGAAGGGTTCCATGGAGGTGGAAGCGCAAATGCAGGTATCGTATGAGTACACGAACCAGGTGCCGGTTATTTTTGAATCGGGCTGCGGTTCCACAACCTTTGTCCAATACATGGTTTCCCCCCAGGATTTTGTAAGCAGGGGGGATGTAATCGCCATCATATCCACAGGCGTGGATGAGGTCGTGTTAGAAGAGACAAAGCTACGCTTACAGAGGGCGGAGGAATCGAGGGATAAGGTATACAAGGAAATGCAGGAACGCCATGATGCGGCCGTGAAGGCAGTAAAGGAAAGCTCCGGCACACAAAAGAAGATTGCAGAACTGCGTCTGGAGCAGCTGACGATGGAGCAGGAGAAAAATAAGAGTTCCATTGAGCAGGGAATTTCGGATATACAGGAGCAGCTGGCCACTTACGATGAGGTTATGGGGGTAACGCAGATCCTTGCACCGGAAGGGGGGATGGTTACGAACCTGACCTGTTGGCCGAACTCTACGATATGGGATGGCACACAGGTTGCCGTCATCCGGAGTGTGGCGGAGCCGATGTTTTCCGTGAAAGATATGAGTGGTATCCTGCGCTATGGCATGCCTGTTACGCTTGTGGACGGGCAGGGCAACCAATATGAGGGGAAGGTTGTTTCCAGCAGCCCGAAGTATCTGTCAAGCAGTTTTAACGGGGAAAGAGCTTTCATCCGCCCGAACGTGCCAGACGCGTGGGCCTTCAACGTTATTTATAAGAATGTCCAGATCAATAATATCCTTATAGTCAAATCTGCGGCGGTAAAAAATGATAAAAATGGATATTATGTCGTAGAATTGAAGGATGGAAAACTTTCCAAGTGTTACTTTACAATCGGGAAAACGGTAAATGACCTCTGTTACGCGATTGATGGGTTGACAGAGGGTATGACCGTTATTGTCAATTAAAGGGGGAGAACCATGCTGCAGATCATGCTTCAAAAGCTTTTACATAAGAAATGGATGGTTGTCAGCCTGTTGATTGGCAATATCCTTTTGGTCGCGGTGGCGGCAAGCCACCCGATGTACCAGAACGCATCCTTGCAGAGGATGCTGCAGGACGAATTTAACACATACTTTGAAGACCACAATGAGATGCCGACCATGATATCACTGGAGGGCCGTATCCGTAAGGATGCAGGGTTGGAGGAATACAACCGCTGCAAGGAGATTGCAGAGAAGTTGTGTGACGAATTTGGTGTGCGGGAGGAAATGCGCGTCATCCATAACAACCTCATCGTGACTACACTCAAATCCCGTTTGGACCGCAATGGCAGATATCTGGAAAGAAAGATAAAAATCGGGAGCATGCCAGACCTTGATGGACATGTGATGCTGCTTGGTGGCCGCATGTACTCGGATGGGGTTTCGGAGGATGGGTTTATCGAGGCGGTTGTCACGATGAAGGGCTTTATTGAGATGAATCTGGTGATCGGGGAGGAAATGGATTGTACCTATCTAAAGGACACAGAGGGAAATCCATTGAAAATCCGTATTGTCGGCATCGTTGGCAATGCGCAGGAACAAGATTCCTACTGGGTGAAAAGCCCGGATGAATTCGAGGATGAAATATTAATTTCCAGTACCGTCTTTGATAACTTGTTCCTTTATAGCGGGAGGGTTTTTGAGTACAACACGCGCTGGAACATCCAGTTTGACCCGGATTCCGTGCAGTACGCAAATGTGGAGCATATTATAAGTAAAACCGAGGAATATTTGGCGTTCGACTCCAGTTACGGGAAAATATACGAGCCGGTCTATCTGGGGCTGATGAAAGATTTCCTTGCGAATCAAAAAAAGGTAAACGTTACCCTCATGATTTTGCAGATCCCGGTGCTTGTGCTGCTTTGTGCGTTTTTGTACATGATCGCAAGGCAGATGACCGAGATGGAACAGGCGGAGATTTCCCTCCTAAAAAGCCGGGGGGCAAGCAAAGGGCAGATTTTCAGGCTCTACCTGATGCAGTCCTCCTTCCTTGCCATGATCGGCCTTATAGCCGGGCTGCCGCTTGGAAGCCTGATTTGCCGCATCCTTGGCTCGGCAAGCGCGTTTTTGGAATTTGTGCAGAGAAGGCCACTGGCGGTTTCATACTCGCCGGAAGTATTTTTGTATGCTTTTGCGGCAGCCCTGCTCTCGGTCTTGATGGCGGTCCTCCCGGCGGTCAGGCAGAGTGGCATTACGATTGTGCGGCAGAAGCAGTCGCGCGCGCGCAGTAAAAAACCATTTTGGCAGAAAGCGTTTTTGGATGTGCTGATCCTGGCATTGTCACTGTACGGTTACTATAGCTTTACACAGCGCAAGGAGGAACTTTTGTCTGCCGTCATGACAGGCGGTGCGCTTGACCCATTGCTTTTTATCAGCTCGGCGATGTTCATCCTTGGCGCAGCACTTTTTAGCCTCCGCTTACAGCCACTTTTGGTACGGTTTATCTACTTCCTTGGCAAAAAGCACTGGAAACCGGCGGGTTACGCCTCTTTCCTTGAAATCCTGCGCACGGGTACCAGACAGTATTTCATTATGACCTTCCTGGCACTGACCGTGGCGCTTGGTATTTTCAATACGACCGTTGCGCGTACCATTTTGGCCAACGCACAGAAAAACCTTGTCTACCATACCGGGGCGGATCTTGTAGTAAAGGAAGTATGGAAAGATAACTCGGCAGAAGTGCGCGCGGGTGCAGCCCCGGATCTGATCTACGTAGAACCGGAGTATGCGAAATACGGCCAGATCCCGGGCATTCAATCCATGGCAAAGGTCTACCGGGAGGAAGATGTCGTTTTCATGCGTGGGATGGAAAACCTACCAACCGTGCTCTATGGTATCAACACAAAAGATTTTGGGGAGACGACGAGCCTGCCGGAAGGGCTGATGGATGAGCATTATTATACCTACCTCAACCAATTGGCAAAGGATGCGAACGGGGTGCTGCTTTCCTCCACGTTCCGCGACCAGTTGGGTTACAAGGAAGGGGATGAATTCATCTACTGGCTCAAGGATGAAGACTCAAGGAAAGCAAAGGCAAGGATTGTCGGCTTTGTGGATTATTTCCCGGGGTTCCAGCCAGGGGAGCGGGGGGTGCGCCCGGACGGAACCGCCTACCAGGAATCCGTTTTCCTGATTGTCGCACATCTTTCTACCGTGCAAAGGGAATTGGGGATCCGGCCGTATGAAATATGGTTCAAGATGGATTCGACTGACGCATTTTACCAATTTGCGGAAGAAAATGACCTAAAACTTGAAAAATGTGTGGATACTGCTGTAGAACTGACACAGATCAAGAAAGATACACTTTTTGAGGGGACAAACGGCATTTTGACGATGAGCTTCATTGTCATCCTGATTTTGTGCGGGGTCGGTTACCTGATTTACTGGATTCTTTCCATCCGTTCGCGTGAGCTGCTTTTTGGTATTTTCCGCGCGATGGGCATGTCGCGGGGGGAAATCTTGCGGATGTTGATTAACGAACAGATTTTCTCAAGCCTCCTCTCCATTGGCTGTGGGGCGGTGATTGGGCTGGTTGCATCCAAAATGTTCGTGCCGATGATCCAGATCGCGTATTCTGCGGCAGACCAGGTGCTGCCAATGGAGCTGATCACAAAGGATTCCGATATGGTGCGCCTGTTTGGTGTGATTGGGGTCGTACTCATTGTCTGCCTCGTCATCCTTGCGCGTCAGGTATTCCGGATGAAGATCACACAGGCGTTGAAACTAGGGGAAGATTAAACGGGAAGGGGTAACGTTAGAAATGATAGAAGCAAAAAAAGTATGCCGGGCATTCCCGGTCGCCGGAGGCGAGCCCTTTTTGGCATTAAAGGATGTTTCCGTGCAGATCCCGAAGGGGAAGCTTACGATATTGCGGGGGAAATCCGGCTCCGGCAAGACGACGTTGATCAATATTATCGGGGCGCTGGATACGCCCACCTCCGGCGAGGTATTTTTTGACGGGAAGGACATCGCGGGCCTCCCGGACAAAGAGCGTGAGCGCCTGCGCCGCCAAAAAGTCGGTTTTGTTTTCCAGTCGGTATCCCTGATCCCGATGATGACCGTATATGAGAACGTGGAATTTGCCCTGCGCTTATCGGGCTATAAAGGCGACCGGAAAAAGCGCGTGGAAGAATGCCTGCACCTTGTCGGGCTTGGCAAGCGCATGCAGCATATGCCGCAGGAGCTTTCCGGCGGTGAGCAGCAGAGGGTTGCCATCGCACGCGCCATCGCGCACAACCCCCAAGTTGTGTTTGCGGATGAGCCAACAGCGGAGCTTGACTCGGCCACCTCGCTTGCCGTCATCAAACTGTTTAAGGAACTGGTCGAGAAACAGGGGGTCACAATCGTGATGACAACACATGACATGGCGCTGATGGACGCTGGAGATATGGTGTATACTTTGGAGGACGGCAGTGTAAAAGAACCGGAGGATACGCCGTGAAGTTTTTGGGGCTATGTGGAGAAAGAGCCTTTGCCGGCATATCCGAAGGTTCGGGATTCCTATAAAAATGGAGGTTTGTATGGAAGAAGAGATCAAAACGGCGGAAAGCGAGCCAATGATCCTTGCGGACAATTTGGTAAAAATTTACAAAACAGCGGAACTTGAAGTTCTGGCCCTGCAGGGGCTGGACCTTCGGGTGGAGCGGGGGGAACTGCTTGCAATTATCGGCAACAGTGGTTCAGGAAAATCGACCTTCCTTAACATGCTTGGGGGTCTGGACACGCCAAGCGCAGGCAAGCTCTTTGTGGATGGCAAAAACCTGTTCACCATGACGGAGAAACAGCTTGTGGAGTACAAGCGCGACACGGTTGGTTTTGTGTGGCAGAATAATGGGCGCAACCTCCTGCCATACTTAAGCGCACTGGAAAATGTCATGACCCCGATGCAGTTTGGCCCCGAAAAAAATAAAAAAGAACGCGCCCTTGAACTGCTTGACATGGTGGGGATGTCGCACAAAAAGGCAAGCCGTTTAAATCAGCTTTCCGGCGGTGAACAGCAGAGGATCGCGATTGCGATTGCACTGGCAAATTCCCCAAAGCTTTTGCTTGCGGACGAGCCGACGGGATCGGTTGACCGGAAAACAGCGGATTATATCCTCGATGTATTCCGCCACTTAAACCGCGATGTCGGGCAGACCATCGTCATTGTGACACATGACGTTGCACTCTCGAAACAGGTGCAGCGCGTCATTGCCATCCGTGACGGGAAGTTCAGCAGTGAGCGTATTTTGAAAGAACAATATTCCCTCGACTCGGCAGAGGCTGCCACCGTGAACTGGCAGGAAGAGGAAACGCAGGAGGAATATGCAATCATTGACCGCGCCGGGCGTATCCAGATCCCGAAGGATATGCTCGCGGAGGCGGGGATTGAGGAGAACAAACTGCGGATGGAAGTGAAGGACGGGAAGATTGTGCTGGAAAAAGTTTGAAATGTGAAGGGGTGGGGGTTCAGCAAAAAATTTTGGGGCGTACCCCCCCCTTTCACACGACCTGTTTGCAGATCCGGAAAGGGTTTGCTTTTTGCTTCTTTTCGGCAATCAAGGATATAATCCAAATACCGCGGCGGCTTCCTTATCAATCTGTGCCATAAAGCGGATATGTGTTCCTAACATTCTCTTTGCCCTGTCAGAAACAATTACTTTGTAATTTCTATTTTCTGCCATACAGGAATATTGGATTGTTTCACCAAAAGGAAAATCCGTGGAGATTTATTATCTCGTGGATGGAAAATATATTTTGGAACATAGTTATATCTTGCAGGATGAGCAGGATGAGGAAGACTATAACGCAAAGACACTGATCAGCCTGCGGGCATTCCCGCATATTACAATGCAGCTGCAGGAAATTTTCGAGGGCTTGGATTGACCGTGGAGGCCAGCCGGAAGGGTGAACAATTAACGCCCCGCCACATATAATAAAGCAAATGTATGATTGGGGCGAATTATGAATTATTGTTCGGTTTTTCAGCGGAAACCGGATGCGCAGGCCTGTGTCAGGGGCAGCTGTAAGTATCCGG
>CAYMGZ010000057.1:0-11013 GCA_964390095.1 uncultured Lachnospiraceae bacterium
TCAGGTCGCCGACCATGCTCTGGGAGGCATTCTTCGTGATCATGCGCTGGACTTCCTCCGGGTAATTGAAACTCATGACATTGAAGTCCGTAACGGTGAGCCCCATGTCAAAAATTTCCATATCAAGGTCAAGGCGCAGCCCTTTCGCGATATCGTATGCGTTCGCCTGCAAATTGAACATATCCTTGCCCTCTTTTGTGATCCATTTCATCAGAAGCTGGTCGAGCACGGAAGTCACGCGGATCTTCACGTCCTCCACCAGATATGAATCCTTCACGCCTGCAATCTTATCAATCAGTTTGATATAGTCGTTGACCTTAAAGCTCAGTGTGCCGTGCGCGCGCACCGGCATCCCGCCCGGCATGCCTGCTACCGGGATGTTGATGGCGTTCACGGTTCCCCACTTGATCGTGAATTCCTTTGTATTTACAAAAAGGACTTCCGCGCGCAGGTTCGTGTTAAAACCAAATTTGAAGCCTTTTAAGGTCGAGAGGAACGGGATGATCTGCGACTCGATATCGTAATCGCCGTCATCCGTGAAAATCCCCTCAATCCGGCCGGTGTTCAAAAAGATTGCGTCCTGGCCCGGACGGATGATCAGGCGGCTGCCCTTCTTTAGTTCCGCGTTCGGCCATTTCCAGAAAATCATGTCTTCGCGGAATTCCTTCCACTCTACTACCGATGAAAATTGATTTGAAAAAAATCCCATAATTTACCTCATTTCTATAAAATTAGAATCCCCAATCAAAAATGCCCGCCGCCACTGGAATGTGAATGCCCCCCGCTGCTTGTATGGCCTCCACCTCCGCCGCTGCTCTCCTGTGGCTTTTTGCGCTTCGTCACGGTCGTGCGGATGTAATCATCGCGCCTTGCACGGATGCCGCTATAACGCTGGTCAAGGTATGTATCCGCGTTCACGGTCATCGTCCCGCCGCTGTTCGCCGCCATGCACCCGACCACAATCCCTCCGATGGCAAGTGCCGCCAGAAGCTGCGCCCACGCCCGCAGGTAGATTGGCACGTAATTCATATAATGCTCTGCCTGGTCCGCAAACGTGCAAAATGCATCATAATAATTTCCGGCTTTCAAATCGTCCGATATCGCCTTGAAAATCTTGTCACAGACCCGGTCCGGGATTTTGCCCTGTGCCTTCCCATAAGCCTGCACATTGGCGTAGCGCTCCTCCATATCGACATACAAAAGCACGGCATCCACATCAATCTGCCCGGTATCATACCCTAAATCATAAAAATCTTCCAGATATCGGTCGCCCGTCCGCCCGCCTGCCTCCGAGGTGGTGACCACGTAAATCCCGCAGCCCGCTTCCTGCCCACGCTCCTTGACACGCTCTAAGAGGGAGGTTTCCTCCGCATCGGTCAAAAGCTCTGCGTCATCATAGACGTAGACACCTCTTCTTGCGGGGATGACCCCGTCCGCCCATGCCGCCATCCCCGGCAGCACGCACACAAGCACAAAAAGCAGCGCCAGCAGCACGGACAGCTTTTTCCCTGGTTTTTCCCATTTTTTCCTATTTTCTGCCATCCCGCACCCCCTAGACCAAAAACATCGTGACCAGGCGCATGACGGCAAATACCGCTGCACTGATGCCTGCAAACCATATGCCCATCTTCTGCTTTGAGAGCGGGGGCTTGCCAACAATCTTGCCCGTCTGCCCGTTCATCGCGAAAATATGCTCGCTGTCATGGTAATCGTAACAGACCATCCAGACCGGGAGCAGGGTATAGCGCGCATTGACCGGGTTAAGCTGGATGTCCTTGCGGGTGTAAGTAACCGTCGAATACCCTGTGATTGTCGATGACAAATATTCGTTTGCATAACGTTTTACCCGCTCTGTCACACGCGGCAGGAGCTCTTTGTCATCATAATTATACTGCTCCGCGAGATACCCCGCCAGATATGGCATATTAAAACGGGTCAGCTCATGGTACGGGAATGGCTCCAGCTTATCCATCATCTCATCGTTCATTTTTTCCGATGCGTCTACCGGCACCTTGCAGTAGGTCATATGCAGGCGGCGGTACACATGGTAATGCTTTGTCTCCGTGTAGATATATTCCCCCTGCGAGTAACTGCGCACGCGCGTTGCCATGCAGTCCGCCTCCCCGGTTCCTTCCAGGTCGTAGAGCCAGAACGGCACATACATGCCCGTGATGTTTTTGATGCGGTCCGCCGTCATGAAATCCCTTGGGGTGAGCTTCCCATTCCCGCACCATTTGCGGAACGCTTCCTTTGCCTGCTCCTTGCCAATCTTAAACGGGATGATCCAGACCGGTGCCTTCTTCCCGCTTAAGCGGTCGCCGAGCACGACCGGCGCGCCGCAGAAACTGCATTTTGTCGCCGTTGTATCCTCCGTTGTGATCACCACGGCACCGCAGTTGTTGCATACGTACTGGCAGCCATCCCCCTCGCCGAACGCGGCGCTGCCTGCCTCTTTTACGACCTGCCCAAACTCTGCCTCATCCGCGATGTCCTCCGGGGCAAACGGAGGTATTTCGGCATCCCCACCATCCTCCGTATCCACTGCATCCTGCTGTAGGGTATTGATTTCCATCAGCCTGCCGCAGCTGCCACATTTGAGCTTGCGCGTTTTTGCATCATACTGCATATCCGCGCCGCAGCCCGGACATTTATACTGGACTACCATAATTCCTCACTTCCGCAGGATGGGGTTCTTCCATCCCCCCAACCCATAAATACTTTTGAAACAAAACCCACGCGCTGCGAAAACAACAAATTCCGATGCGTGGGTCTGCGCATAAAGAAACCGCCACAGGATGGTTTTCATTCTGTGGCAGCCGCTCGATTCCATCACATTTTCCCAAGGCTTGCTTTTAATGCCGCGAGCTCATCATCCACATCCGAGCCCTGCGAATACTTCGCGGTCAGGTCGCGGATATCCCCGGATTTTTCCATTTTGTTCAGCTCCGCCATCGCGTTCGCCTCGTCTAACTTCTTGTTTGCCATCTCCTCGTACTTCTCAAAGCTTGCGATCGAGCGGTTCGCACTATTCACGGAATCGCCCATCTTGTTCATGCGCTCCTGCGTCTTTGCGACCGCCAGCTTGCCTTTGATCATCGCCCTGCGCGACTCCAGCTCATTGATATCCCCAACAAGCTTACTGTGCATCTGCTTCATCTGCTCCGCATTCTGGTGCGCAAGGTCATAGGCCTGCTGCAAGCCTGCCTGCTTGGAGGAAAGGGATGCCTTCTGTTCAAGGAATTTCCTTGCGTCATCCTCATTGTTCTTCTCAAGTGCCTTGATCGCAAATTTCTGCATCTTCGCAATCTCTTCGTTGCACTCGTCGAGTTCGCGCTTTGCCCTTGCCTCCTCCGCCATGATGCTGGCCGTTTCGGACTTCACCTTGCCAAGATCCTCCTGCAAATTCCGCAGGCACTGGTCAATCATCTTCTCCGGATTTTCTGCCTTGTCAAGCAACGCGTTGATGTTTGCCGACATGATATCCTTAAATCTTGATAAAATACCCATTTTGATCATTCCTCCGCTTTCTTTCCCGGTTTTTCCGGTGATACTATCAGTTTACCTATAATCTGCGGTTTCGTCAAGTGGTTAAACAAAAAATATCCAAACGGAAAAAAAGCCAAACACCCCGCCTGCAAGCACATCCCGCACATAATGCACACCCGCAAGTACGCGGCTGGCTGCAACCAGAACCGCCACCGCCAAGAAAAAGATGCCCGCCGGATACCATGCCGCCATCCAGACGGCGGCAATCATACCTGCGGATGCCGCGTGGCGGCTTGGGAACGAATGCCCTTTTTTTTCCTTTGCGATCAATGGCGTAATCCCCCCGTCTTCGTAGGGGCGCGGAAAATCCACAAAATGCCGGAAGATGGAGACGAAAAAAAACATTGCCGCCGGCGCGAGCACTGCCCGCAGCAACAGCCCTTTTTTGCAAAAATAACAGACGAGCAGGCAGGCGGGATAGCTTGCCGCCACAAACAGCGGCAGCCCCCGGTAAACCGCCCGCAAAAGCCCCATGCGCCATCCTGCGCCTAAAAACCATGTCCGGATCCCTTCGTAGTGTTGGCGCTTCATCCATCTCCCTCCCTGCCATTTTATGTGTTTCCCTTACGCTAATATCCGCCCATGCCGTCCGAGCGTTCCAACATTTCCTCAAGGGTGTGGTATACAAATTCTACGCTCGCCTCCCGCACGGCATTCCTGCCGATTTCCCCGAACTGCACCGTGCGCACCGTAAGCGCCCCATTTACAAAAAAGCCGAAACAGACCATGCCGACGGGCTTTTCCTTCGTTCCGCCTGTTGGGCCTGCAATGCCGGAAATCCCAACCCCGACCTGCGCCGCATTCGCCTCCGCAACACCTGCCGCCATCTGGCCTGCCACCGCCTCACTGACAACACCGTACTGATTTATTGTCTCTTCCCGGACCCCCAAGTATTTTACCTTCGCCTCATTGGCATAGGTCACAACACTTGCATCAAGCACCGCCGAGGCATTTGGGACATCCACCAGCCGCGCCGTTACAAGCCCCCCGGTACAAGACTCCGCAAACGCAATCTTCCACCCTTTTTCCATCAACAAATCCACCGTCTTCTCCGCCAGCATCCCGCTGCCCCCTCTCCAAAGATTTCTCCTATCAGTATAACGCATCCGCCGCTGAATATCAACTTGAGTTTTCAAAAAAGACATGATATAATGTGCGCGAAGCCCCTACAACCAAAACCGCTTCCCAAAAATCCCAAGAATTATTTTTAGGAGGATCCACCATGAGGAACTACGAGGAATTCCAAAACATGTTCGATGCCAGCCCGCAGGCGTACCTGGCCACCACCCTGCCCTTTTCCTCCACCTCAACTATTTTTTACGCCAACCCCGCAGCAGCAGAAGTCCTTGGCCTGCCGCGCGGGACCCTTTCCGGGCAGACCCTTTCCGCCTTCTTCCCGGTCATTTCCCAATTTGAAGGCAAACACTCCATCGGTCCGTTCCACTACAAGCCGACCGGAAAGCTTTTGCGCATCTTCGCCTCCCCGTTCGAACAGGATGCCTGCCTGTGCTTCCTTCTTGACCAGAACGCGGCGGAACAGGAAGCGGCGGATGCCCTTGCGGAATACCAAACCCGCATGGGCGAGGCGCTTGACGCTGCCAATGCCGCCAGCCAGGCAAAAACCCATTTCCTTTCTGAAATGTCACACGACATCCGCACCCCGATGAACGCAATCATTGGCATGACGGATATTGCGCTGAAGCATTATACGGATTCCGCCCGCGTACAGGACTGCCTTGGGAAAATCCAAACCGCCTCCGGGCATCTGATGGAACTGATCAACGAGGTGCTTGACATGTCGCGCATTGAGAGCGGCAAGATTGTCTTAAACGAGGAGCACTTCCAGCTTGCGGACCAGATCCACGAGATCCTCGTGATCATCCGCCCGCAGATTGCCGCGAAAAAACAAAGCTTCCATCTGCAGCTTGGCTCCATCTGCCACGAAAATCTGGTCGGCGACCCCACAAGGATCCGGCAGATTTTTTTGAACCTCCTTTCCAACGCCATAAAATATACCCCGGAAGGCGGCACGATCCAGATGGCACTGACACAGGAGGTACTCCCTGCCTCCCGCGTGCTCCTTACCTTTAAGGTAAGGGATGATGGAATTGGCATGACGGAAGAATTCCTCCAAAAAATCTTCCAGCCGTTTGAACGGGAAGCATCCAGCACAATCAGCCGGATTGAGGGACCCGGGCTTGGGATGACAATCACAAAGAAACTCATCGAGATGATGTGTGGCACCATTGCTGTTACAAGCAGACCGAATATGGGCTCCGAATTTACGGTCACGCTCCCCCTTCCTTATTTCGAGGCGGACACCTCCTTCCTCCCGGCACTCTTAGGGAAACATGTGCTGGTTATACTTGGCGGTGACGATGGGCTTTCATCCCTGCCGCCGCTGCTTGACGAGCTTGGCATCACTTACGATATTGCCATGGACGGAAACAAGGCAGTGGATGCAATCAACGATGCCGATATTTCGGGGAAAGAATATTTTGCGCTCCTGACAGCGGACCACCTGCCGGACATCGACATTTCCCAGCTGCTGCCGGAAATCCGTGCGCGCAAGGGGAAAGATTTCCCGATTTTCATGCTCTCGGAAAACAACTGGTCGGAACTGGAATACCTTATGACCCAGATTGGCGTAAGCTCTTTCATCCCGCTGCCGCTTTTTAAAAGCCGCCTGGCGGAAGCACTTTACCAATTTACCCGGAAAAATGGCAACGGACCTGACGATGCGCCCAAAGCGGAAATTACGGATTACTCCTCCAACCGCCTGTTGCTAGTTGAGGATAACATGCTAAACCTCGAGATTGCAAAAGAAATCCTTTCCATGACAAACATCCAGATTGACACTGCCACGAATGGGGAGGAAGCTGTCTCTGCTTTCTGCGGGAATCCGCCGTTTTATTATGACCTCATCCTGATGGATATCAAGATGCCCGTGATGGACGGCCTTGAGGCGACACGGCACATCCGTGCCTTCCCGCGCGCCGATGCCGCGCAGGTACCGATCGTTGCCATGACCGCCAATGCTTTTGAGGAAGACCGGCAGATTTCGCTTCAGGCCGGCATGAACGCCCATATCACAAAACCTTTGGATGTTGAACAGGTGCTTGCCTGCTTAAACCGCCTGAAACAAGGAAATTTTAACCGTTAAGCAGTATAATCTAAAATGCCGCCCCGGCGGCAAAATGGGAGGAACCATGAACAAGTACGAGACAATTTATCTTGACAATACGGAAAAAATCATGGATCTTGTTTCCATACAGCCTGCCGCTTCCAAGAATGCGGAAGCTTTTTACACCGACTCGCGGGAACGCACCCTTGCGCTGCGCCCCCTGATTGCGGAAAACATGTCCGTACTGCGCGGTTTTCTGATCCCCTTCCTCGATGACATCTTAACTGCCTCACCGGAAGAGGTGGCAGAGCTTGCCGCGTTTGATGATGCGCTCATGGTCCTTACAAAACAGGCCGACAACGGCGTACATTACCAGATTAACTCTGCGCTCGTCGTCTACGCGCGCCAGAAAAAAGACCGCCCGCTTTTGATCCGCTCCCTCTACCACAGCGCGATGGCATTGTACCAATACAACAATATCCTGCGCCTGACCGACCCTTCCCGCTTCCTCTGGAAGATGCGCATGCTTTTCGGGGAGGCAGCAGGCTATATCCGGTATTATGATGAAATTGACGATGCCGCGACGCGCGGCTACATCCACCGCTCCATGAGCAATCTCGCGCTCTGCTACAATTCGATCACGGAAGCGGAGCCAAAACTTGCCGTGCTTGCGCGCGCACTCCAGATTTTGCAGGATCCGGTGTACCAGCAGAAAACCCCATCCCTGCCATGGGAACTTTTTATCACGAAGACCCATCAGGAACGCACGACCCTACTCGGGCACCTGCGCACCGAAAATGCCTCCCCCGTGCAGATACGCGCGGTAATGGAATCCGCCGAGTATGTTTACCACAAGCAACAGCAAACGGCGCAGGAAAAGAATATCCCGATGCAGCCCCAATGGCTCTACGCATATTACGCCGCCTGCTACCACTGCGGCTTTTACACACTGGCAAAGCTTTTTGAAAACCTGGAACAGCTTTACATTTCTGCCTCGCAGACCGATTATTCACAGCAGGGGATGTACACAAACCTTTTCCTGCCTGCAATGTATACCGAATACGTGCGCAAGGACCCGCGCCATATCACCAACAAAGCCCCGATCATGCAGCTCATCTACCAGCGCGCCCTCCAGTATGTCCGCAACGCGCCCGCCGGGGTCAACACGGAATTCCTCTACTCGTACCTGCGCCCGCTGATGGTGAATTTCATTGAGTACCCAAACGGGATTTCCCTGAAGGAATTTGCCTATGAGTTCATCATGGGACGGCATCTTGGCACATGCATCCATTCCATCGGGGTTGCCCACCTGGCATCTTTTTTGTTTGGCCGCGCACTTGCCGAACAGCCGGAAACTCTGATTGGGCTTTGTGGAACACAGACGGTGGAACAGCTTTTTGCCCACAAGGAAGAGCTTTCTTCTTATGTTTATGACTGTGGTATGCTCCATGACATCGGGAAGCTCTTTTTCCTCCAGCTTTTTACCCTGCCAAACCGCCAATGGCTCTCGGTCGAAACCGAGATCTGCGAATCACATGCCATCCAAGGCTACCGTTTGCTCCTTGCTGCCCCATCCACGGAAAAATTTGCGGCAGTAGCATTCGGGCATCACCGCTATTACAACGAACAGGGCGGCTACCCGAATGAATTTTCCCGCAAGGAATGTCAGGACACCACCGCCGTTGACCTGATCACCATTGCGGATTTTATCGAATACCGTGGCAATGAAATCAGCAACGCCTTCCGGGAGGCAAGCCCTTTTGAACAGGTTTTTGCAAGGTTATCCCAGGGGCGCGGCACACGCTTCTCCCCCGCATTTGTGGATCTTGCGCTTGGCGCAAAGGAAGAAATCATTGAATTGCTTACCGTCATCCGGCCACAGGCTTACCGGCAGGCATATGAGTACAGCGTCAGCCCTTCCGGCACACCCCCCGTTTCCAAACCGCCGGATACCGGGGTGCCAAGCTTCCATAAATAAAAAGGCGGACACATACAAGTATCAATCAACCATGGAGGTTCCTAATGAAAATCGTACTGCAACACCTTACCAAGAAATTTCCCGGCCGAGGCAAAAAAAGCTGCGGGGAAGTCACCGCCGTAAATGATTTTACGTTCGAGATCCCGGACGGCAAACTGGTCGGTCTGCTCGGTCCTTCCGGCTGCGGCAAGAGCACGACCTTAAACTTGATCTGCGGCCTGCTCACCCCCACGGAAGGCAAAATCTTTTTCGGCGACGATGATGTCACCGGGCTCGCACCGGAAAACCGGGGCGTTGGGTTAGTCTTCCAGAACTATGCGCTCTACCCGCACTTAACCGTCCTGAAAAACATTACGTTCCCGCTCGAAAACCTGCGGGGTGCCGAAAAGCTCTCCAGGGAGGAAATGAAAAAGCGCGCCCTCGCGGCGGCAAAGCTTGTGCAGATCGAGGGGCTGACGGACCGCAAGCCAAGGGAGCTTTCCGGCGGGCAGCAGCAGCGCGTCGCGATTGCCCGCGCACTCGTAAAAATGCCGCGTGTCCTGCTGCTTGACGAGCCGCTTTCCAACCTTGACGCAAGGCTGCGCCTGCAGACGCGCGAGGAAATCCGCCGCATCCAGCGCGAGACACAGATCACGACTGTTTTTGTCACACATGACCAGGATGAGGCGATGAGCATTTCCGACCTGATTGTTGTCATGAAAGACGGGGTCGTGCAACAAATCGGCGCGCCGCAGGAAGTCTATGACAACCCGGCCAACCTTTTTGTCGCAAAATTCCTCGGTACGCCGCCGATCAATGTGTTTGACGGCAAAGTTTCAGAGGGGATGCTCTACATTGGGAACGATGCCGTGCTCCCCGCCGCAGGCGTTCCCGACGGTGAAGTAACGGTTGCCGTCCGCCCGGAAGGTTTCCTTTTGGCCGAGGATGGCCCGATGCGCTGTGTCCTTGTGCGCCTTGAGGTCATGGGACGGGATGTCAGCATTGTCTCCACCCATATCTGCAGCGAAAATGAAAATATCCGTTCCATCATCAATGCGGATCACAATATAAATTTAAACAGCAAGATTGTCCGCTTTTCCCTCAAGCCACAGAAAGTATTCCTGTTTGACATGGAAACCGGGGAACGGATCTATCTGCCGGATGCTTTACAAAATTAAAAGAAACGAGGTTTTTACCCCATGGAAAAACGAAGTTTAAAGCCTTGGCTCTACCTGCTGCCGGCATTCCTTTTTCTGGGCGTGTTCATGATTTACCCGCTCATCGACGTGCTCGTATACTCGTTTGAGGAAGGTTATAATTCGGCATCCCAGACCTTCCTTGGCGTGGGCGGTTACAATTATTCGTATGTATTACACGACCCGTATTTTTTGCAGGCGCTGAAAAATACGTCCCTGCTCGTGGTCATCACGGTCCCGCTCTCCACCGCCCTCGCGCTGCTGATTTCGGTGGGGTTAAGCTCCATCAAGCCTTTGCGGGATTTGTTCCAGACCATTTACTTTTTACCGTATGTCACAAACACTTTGGCGGTCGGGCTGGTTTTTATGATCCTGTTCAAAAAGACAGCGTATTCGGACGGTCTCATCAATCTATTTTTACATTGGTTCGGCTCCCCGTCCATCGACTTTATCGAGGGACCTTACTGGGCAAAAATGTTTGTGCTCTGCTTTTACACCATCTGGGTCGTACTGCCGTTTAAAATCCTGATCTTAACAAGCGCACTCGCCTCGGTCAACCAGGATTACTACAATGCGGCGCGTGTGGATGGTACAAGGCGCGGGCGGATTTTTTTGCGCATCACGCTGCCGATGATCTCGCCGATGATCTTCTACCTTGTCATCACGGGTTTTATCGGTGCCTTCAAGGCCTACAGTGATGCCGTTGCACTTTTCGGCACGAACTTAAACGCGGCAGGCATGAACACGATTGTCGGTTATGTCTATGACATGCTCTACGGTGATTCCGGCGGCTACCCGTCCTACGCATCCGCCGCCGCGATCCTTTTGTTTGCCATCGTACTTACAATCACCTGCATCAATTTGCTTGTCAGCAAAAAACATGTACATTATTAGAAATGAGGCTTTGTATGCAAGACCAGACCAACTACCAAAAATTGGAAAATTCTGCAAGGACGCGCCGGGTCCTCCGCAATGTTTTTGTTTACGCAATGCTTGTTTTCTGGGCGCTCATGGTGCTGTTCCCGTTTTACTGGATGGTGCTCACCTCCCTAAAAAGCTATGGCACATACAACACGGAATACATCCCGAAATTTTTCACCCTTTCGCCGACACTTAAAAACTACGCGGACGCTTTTACCACGGTCTCCCTCGGCCGGTACTTATGGAACACATTGCTTTTTACGGTGGTC
>CAYMGZ010000058.1:0-7785 GCA_964390095.1 uncultured Lachnospiraceae bacterium
TATGGTTATAACTCTCTGTTTTTGCCTTTAATCCTTCTTTACTTTCTCAATCACACAACTATGCGGTTTATCCGCACAATCCTTATCATAATTTATCCCAACAAGCAGAATTTCCCCGGTATAATCTGAAAGTGCCTGTGTGTAATTTCTGTCTTTAATCTGCTGGATTGCGGCAACAGCAGTTTTGTCATATTTCAGCTCCACAACAAGCGCAGGCTTTTTTGCAGAAGGCAACGGCAGAAAAACGACATCTGCACTTCCGTTTCTGTAAAACCGGTATATTCCTCCAGAAAAGACTGGTCTGTCATGGAATATTCCTGAAACATATTCAGGGCGGAATGTATACCGTATTTTTTGACCGGAAGAATACCTGTCATATAGGCAAGCGCGACATACGGCTGGTCTTTTAAAAAGTTCCGCAGGAAATCAAGATACTGCTTCTGCAATATCTCCGATTCCTGGCGCTCACTCATCACACAATCCCACTCATCAATCAGGAAAATAAATTTCTTTCCCGTTTTTGCGTAAACCCTTTTCAACGCATCTGTAAGCCCAATATCCTGTTTCTTTATAAACTCCCCGTATTCATCAATAAGGTCTTCGGTTACTTCCTGTTCCAGATACTCAGTTATTCCCCGCTTTTTTGCACCGATCAAAAACTGCTGCATATTTAACAATATCACATCATACTGATTCAGATTTTCTTCAAAACCCGGTGCACCCGCAATCCGAAACCCCTCAAATAATTTTCTGGAATCGCAATCCCGTCCATAATATGCCGCCAGCATTTTCAGTGCCATCGACTTTCCGAAACGCCTCGGCCGACTGACACAGATATATTTTTGCTCTGTTGATAAACATCCATTTGTATATGCAATCAAACCCGTCTTATCCACATAGATTTTAGAGCGGACAGCTTCCATAAACCCCTCATTCCCCGGATTCAGATAAATTCCCATAAAATCCTTCCCTCCTTCCGATAAAACAGCTTTTCATATGCTTTTAGCATAGCATACCACATAAGAAAACGCAAGGGAATCCCAACCTGTATCCATACTTCCGGCATCCGGCAGCCAACCTCTTCCATCATGCATTAAAATATCAGTGCACAATGGCAAATTTAATTCAACTTGTCATAAAACCCATGATTTTTCGCCGCCATCCCCCATAAAATCAGGCAAAACAAGAAAAAAGCAGGATGATAAAAAAAGTTCGGCGCATGCTTACAAAGGTATGGTATCATGAACCTACAAAACCATATCACGCGCAAAAACGCGCAGAAACCAGGTAAACCATGAAACATAATTCCATCCAAATCAAAAATGCCAGAATCCACAATTTAAAAAGCATCGACGTTACCATCCCCAAAAACAAACTTACCGTAATCACCGGCGTATCCGGCAGCGGCAAGTCAAGCCTCGCCTTTGACACACTTTATGAAGAGGGCAAGCGGCGCTACCTCATGTTTTCCGACACGCAGTTTATGATCGACACCGAACCAACCTTTGATTCCATCACGGGGCTTTCCCCGACGGTCGCGGTCGAGCAGCGCATCATCCGCCAGTCCAACCCCCGCAGCACGGTAGGCACAAGGATCAAAATCAGCCATCTGCTCGCCGCCCTGTTTACCAACTACGGCAAGCGCGACCCGGCTTACGACGACGGCCTGCCGCTCGATGTTTCCATGTTCCAGCGCGCCTCCGCAAAAGGCATGTGCGTCCGGTGCCTCGGCAAAGGCAAAACAAATCTTATTGACGAGGATGCGATGTTCGCCGATAAAAATCTGCTAATCTGCGACATCGCACATGGGCTTGGCCGGGGCGGTTCCACAAAAAAGATGCTATCCGAATTCGCTATGCTCCATGGCTTCGATCCCTGGAACAGCCGTATTGGCGATCTGTCAGAAAAACAGCTCTCCCTTCTCAAATACGGTGATTCCGGAAAATCCAAATTTCCCGGTATGATTCCCTGGATCACCATGCTGATGAACGGTGCGCTCTCCACCTCCGGCAGATTTGCCGACATTTTGGCACAGGACGGCCTAATCACGCAGCGCACCTGCCCGAAATGCCTTGGCACCGGGCTTGGCGAGCAGGCAGCGCACACGACCTTTTACGGGAAGACAATCACGGAACTTGAAAATATGTATATCCGCGACCTGTATGAATTCCTTTCCGCATATGATGAGGGTACCAACCCCCTGCTCCATGAACTGTGCACCAAGCTCTCGTGCATGATCGAGGTCGGGTTGTTCCACTTAGCACTCTCCCGCCCCATCCCGACGCTCTCCGGCGGCGAGATCCAGCGCCTTTTCCTCGCGTCATACATCATCGCGGAAATGGACTCGATCATCTTTGTGTTCGACGAACCGACAATCGGGCTGCATGAAACCGAAAAAGAAAACCTGATCCGTATCATCCGCCGTCTGGTGGACAATGGAAACACCGTGGTTGCCGTGGAGCACGACGAAAATTTTATGCGTGAGGCGGACTATATTATCGACATCGGACCGGATGCCGGAATCCGGGGCGGGATGAAAATTTATGAGGGCGGTTTTTCAGAATTCCTGTATTGCAAGGATTCCCGCACGGCACCATATTTATCGGCAGAAAAAGGATTTCC
The DNA here is from genome assembly GCA_964390095.1 of uncultured Lachnospiraceae bacterium. Taxonomy (GTDB): domain Bacteria; phylum Bacillota; class Clostridia; order Lachnospirales; family Lachnospiraceae; genus RGIG4057. The sequence goes on from CAYMGZ010000058.1 coordinate 2,623, forward strand.
GGCAAAGACCGCGTTCCGCCCGGTAAACCCCATAAAATGCCTCACCCTCTCCCACGCAACCATCCACAATCTAAAGGATGTGACCGTCAAGCTCCCGCTTGGCATTATGGTCGGGATTGCAGGGGTTTCCGGCAGCGGCAAATCAAGCCTGATCTCGGACACGCTTGTGCCAAAGTTAAAGGAAGTGCTGAAAGGGAAATGCGTGACCGGAGAGGATAAGAAAGAACGTGGAACCACGGAGACGGCGGATACCGGGGCACGGAGACAAACGGGGGATGTAGCGCAGGAATGGGAAGATTCCGGGGCGGAAGGAGCAGATTTGTTCTTTCCCGGAAGTGGCAGCCCATCCCTTTCCGGCCAGGATATGCTAAGGCGCTGTTATGTGATTGACCAACGCCCGATCGGGCGCAGCCGCACCTCCTGCCCGGCAACCTACACGGGGATTTTTGACCGCATCCGCGCAATGTTTTCGGAGACGAAAACCGCAAAGGAGCGCGGTTACACACCGGGAATGTTTTCCGTCAACAGCACGGGGGGCTGCCGCCGCTGCAAGGGCGACGGGGTCATCCACTACCATGTCGGTTTCGGGAATTTTATTGACATCCCATGCGATGCCTGCGGCGGAACGGGCTATGTCCCGGAGGCGATGGAAGTGTTGCTTGACGGAAAAAACATCCGCGATATCCTTGCGATGAGCGTGGAGGAAGCGGCTGGTTTCTTTGCGGGCAAGGACGAAAATATCACGCATCTTTTGGATATCTTAAAGCGCGTCGGCATGGGCTATATCCGCCTCGGACAGGCGACACCCACCATCTCCGGCGGGGAAAGCCAGCGCATCAAACTCGCCAAAGAGCTGGCGAAAGGGAAAAGCACAAAAGATGTGCTCTATATCCTCGATGAGCCGACCACGGGACTGTCCTTTTCCGACAGCGAGCGCCTGATGCAGTTACTAAACGAACTGGTGGGGCAGGGCGCGTCCATCATCGTCACGGAACATGATCCCTATGTGCTTTCCAACTGTGATTACATCATTGAATTAGGCCCGGGCGGCGGAACGGACGGCGGAAATCTGGTCGCACAGGGAACGCCGGAAGAATTGCGGAAAAATAAGAAATCCATCATTGGGAAATATTTAAAAAAATAAAAGGAGTCCACCATGACACTCTCCGAACAGATCACCGACTACATTACAAGACACCGCTACCGCCAGATCAACAGCGTTCTTGTCTGGCAGGACGGAAAAGTCATTGCTGAAAATTATTATAATGGTTTTACGTGCGAAAGCCGCAATGTCTTATGCTCCGTCGCCAAGAGCATCCTCTCGCTCGCGGTGGGCATTGCCCTGGATACCGGCCTGCTGCCAGGGCTTGATGTGCCAGCCGCGGATTACCTGCCAGCCCTTCGCGAAGGGCGCGACCCGCTGCACCCCCTGATCACCGTGCGCCATCTCCTCACCATGACCTCCGGCATTTACTGGAACGGCGGCGTGCACTACCACTGTCCGATGATGGAACAAATCCGCCGTTCCAGAAACTGGGTCTTTCACATTGCAGACTGCGCGGTCGCGGATCTCCCCGGCACACGCCAGAATTACAAGGAATTTGATGTGATCCTGCTAACCGCTATCCTGGAATCTGTCTGCGGCGACCTGTTTGATTTTATCAACCAAAGGCTCTATCTCCCGCTCGGCATAAAAAGCGGGCGCTGGTACAAAAGCCCCTGCGGCGTGTATTACAGCGTTGGCGATGGGGATGATACACACGAGAACGCATCAAACCTGACCGCGCGCGAAATGCTTGCAATCGGGCAGCTCTGCCTTTCCCATGGAAATTTTAACGGGAAACAGATTGTGTCCGAACGCTATCTTTCGGATGCCGTTTCCTTCCCGGCCGATTCCCCTAACCCAAACTATGGCTACCTGTTCTGGCTGGGAGAGGACTGGTATGCCTGCCGGGGCTACGGCGGACAGCGCATCCATATGTTTCCGGAAGAAAACATGGTGGTCATCACGCAGGCAACCCCAACCTCGCGCGGGATGGCATACGACGACCTGATCTGGGAAATCAAAGGATGGCAGAGCTTTGCATAATACCCGGGATCACCTGACCTGATAAAGCCTTGGCAGGCGGGCAAGCGTCACGGCATCCCCAAAAGAATACGCTTTCTTCAATTCTTCTTTTGAAGTGTAGCGGTCTGTTTTGCCGAATTCATTTGACCAAGTCATATAATAGCTCCACGGAATCCGGTTCCTGACCACCGCCTCCACATCCGGGATCGTGCCGGTCTCCGCAAGCGCATATGGCTTTTCCTCCTTTGTGATCACGGAAAGCTCCTGAAATTCCTTTGCGTGGTCGGTATGGCAATGCGGTTCCGGGTACAGGTCGCGGCTGATGATATCCACCACGTCGTCCCCGGGATAACATTCCGGGTTCGTGGAATTAAACACCCAAATCAGGTTATTAAGCTTAAAATGGTTTACATAGCGGTCATACATCAGCCGGTAGAGCTTTCTCACCACATCCTTTTTGCAGTTGCCCCACCAGAACCAACTTCCCTCATTTTCGTGGAACGGCCGCCACAAGACCGGAACATGCGCGTCGCAGAACGGCTTTAAGAGTCCTGCCATATAATCCATGTCCGACAAAAGCGCGTAATATTCCGGTGTTCCCGGCGTGACGGCAAGCTCCGCGCTAAAATCCGTGTTCTCGGTATAAAATGATTTGTCCTTTCCAAAAAGGGGGGAAAACCAATGCCAGGTAAATGTGATAAGGCCGCCAAGCTTTGCCCATTCCCACGCCTTTTTCAGTGTATTCCCCGCTTCGTAAACTTCCTCAAGGCAGGCCTGCCCGCTCTCTTCATAGCGGATATTCGGCGAGTAGGCAAGCAGCTCAAAGCCGCAAAGCGCGGGCAGCTCCCCCGTCACCTCCCGGATATAGGCAAGCTCCGCCTGCTCCATTGTCTGTGTGTGCTGGCCTAAGATTATTTTCCTGCCACGGTTCTCCCAAAGAAAACCCAATACCCGCTTTGCTTCATCCTGCGCGTTTTTATTTGAGATTTCCATCTTCTTCCTCCCTTTTCTTCCAAGCCATACCCAAATGGTGGAACATTTTGTGATTCCACCTATGGCAAACCCCATCATACACGATTTTTCTACAAATTACAAGGGAAATGTCCATTGCCGGAAGCACACGCCTGTGTGGAAAACAAGCCGAGTAGACACTCTCATTCTGCCGCAAACCCAATAGAAATGCTGCCCTTTACATTTCCCAAATCCCCGTCCGTTGCCCGGAGGAACAGCTGATAAGTCCCGGACTTTCCCGGAGACCGAACCGTAAAACTTGCAATACATTTTAAGTCTTTGCTTTTTTTGCGTATATTTTGTACAGAAAAATAGGCTGTGTCCAAGGATTTATCGCCTGATTTTGCAAAACCAATTTGCATTCCTATTCCCCCAGCCAAATAACCCCACCATCCGGTACCGTTTCCAAATTGACAGGGATTATCTGTGGATGCCAAATTCTACCCCCCCGCAGTTTCCTTCCAATCTTCCTCATCGTCTTCATCCCAATCGTCCTCATCCCAATCCTCCTCATCCCAATCGTCCTCATCCTCATCGTCAAACAGCTCTGCCACTTCCGCCTTGGTCATATAAGCCACCCCTGTGATTTTGTTATTTTTATCGCGGATCATCTTGATATTGACAGTTCCTTCCGGGTTCATATCCATTGTGTAAAAAGATTTGTTTGGCCGGATGTCCAAAAAGATGTTGACCAGTTCCCCCCGGTAATAATAATTTTTACCATCCATCGTAACACCTGCTGCCCCATATTCTGCTATCCGGGCTTCTTCCCATTCCTTTGCCTGCTTTTCTTCCAGTTCATCCCATTGATCCCCGCAATCCTCTGCGTCAAACAACTTGGACTGGAAACTCCAATTTCCATCCTCCAGCGCCTCCTCCAATTGTTATCTTCCGCAGCATCAGCCCAAATGCTGCAACAAACCAGATCAGGCTAATATAATTTACTAAAAAAGATTTGCTATTTTGAGATGGAAGGTCGGTTGCCAAATCTTCTGCCGGACTATTCCCGTTTTCATTGTTTTGCCCCGAACCGGCAGCAGCCAAAGAATATTTACCCGAAAGATCAGACGGGGGCTGTTGCTGCGGCAAAGGAACGGTTTTGGTTATCGCCTGGTCCACCGCCTGATAAGCTTTCCCCAGCAGATTTGTTTCCAGTCCAAAAGGGAGCAGCAGACGCAAAATTACAATGAGCCAAATGTAATACTGCCACTGCCGGCTGATTTTGTTTTTTAAAAGCCGTTTTCCCAAAAGCAGCGCCAAAATAAGCAGTCCGCCGGAAAAAGACATCGATAAAAAAATTTTCAAAACTGCGTCCATGGTTTCCCTTTCTCCAGCATCTTTTTTAATTCCTCGTATTCCCCTTCCGACAGTAGGTCACCCACAATCAGATTGGAAACCAATCCTTTTACACTCCCCTCATAAATCTTATCCAAAAAATTCTTTGTCTGCGCCGTCTGGTATTCCGTTTCTGAAATAAGCGTGGTATATTCGTTGCGCCGTCCGATTTTCCTGGCACTTAAAAAGCCCTTGTTCACAAGCCGCGACAGGAGCACAATGAGGGTATTCTTTTGACACGGCTTCCCCCTTTTTGCCAACCCGTCCATAACATAGGAAAACAACGTCACCCCCTCCGGGTTTCCCCATATAATTTTCATAATTTCAAGTTCAGCATCAGATATTTGCTGTACCATAATTATCACCTCCTCTCTTAATGTATAACATGTTGTTGACGGTTATAGTATAACATCATGTCGTCCTTTTGTCAACCCCATATCCTCCAATCATATCTGCCCCACAACATCGGCCAGAATAAGGAAGCAGTATTTCACATAAGGCAAACCTTCTATAAAACCGCATATCCTTGCATGTTTCTGCCAAATAAAGTTCTCTTTACAACATTGGAAAATTCAACTATAATGAAGAAAGCAAATTCATTCCTTCCACGAATATTGATGCCCGGACAGTACCCCAGAGGGAATTTTTCGGAGGAACGGAGAAAAATTCCCTCTGCCGGTGTCCGGTACTGAGAGGGGATATGCGGAACTTAATATAGGAGGATCCCCATATGGAAAAAGAATTGTATA
>CAYMGZ010000058.1:7795-11004 GCA_964390095.1 uncultured Lachnospiraceae bacterium
AGAATTATTACCGGCAATGGGATGCACCGAACCGATTGCCGTCGCCCTTGCCGCAGCGATTGCGCGCGATACCCTCGGCGCGCTGCCGGACAAGGTCACGCTGTCGGTCAGCGGAAATATCGTGAAGAATGTAAAAAGCGTTGTCGTACCGCATACCGGCGGCTTAAAAGGGCTTGCCGCCTCCGTCGCCGCCGGTATCATCGCGGGCAAAGCCGAAAAAAAATTGGAAGTCATCGCGGACGTAACCCCGGAACAGATTCCACAGATTGCAGAATATTTAGAAAAAACCCCCTGCACCGTAACGGAATCCAACTCCGGCTGCATCTTTGACATCGAAATCCGAGTCTTTTTTAACGGACACCATGCCTCCGCCCGGATTGCAGGGCACCACACGAATGTCGTGCGCATTGAAAAGGACGGTGTGGTACTGTTCCATGCGGATTACCAAGATTCCTCCGGGGAAAGTACCGCGGGCCACAAAACTTCCGTGGATGGCCTCCCTGCGGGTAAAAATACCACCGCACCGACTCGCGCGGATATCCCATCCGCCTCCCTTGCTTCTTCGGACTGCGCGCAGGGCGCGGGCAGGGCGGACCGCAGCCTGCTTTCCGTGGAAAATATTGTCCGCTTTGCTAACGAGGTGGATCTTTCCCTGATCCATGATACGATTGCTAGGCAGATCGCATACAATACCGCCATCGCCGAGGAAGGGCTAAGACATGCCTACGGTGCCCAGATCGGCCGCATCCTGCTCGCCTCCTACGGCGACGGTGTGCAAAACCGCGCCAAGGCGATGGCGGCGGCCGGTTCCGACGCGCGCATGAACGGCTGCGAACTCCCGGTTGTCATCAATTCCGGGAGCGGCAACCAAGGTATGACCGCCTCCCTGCCCGTTATCGTGTACGCGAAAGAACTCGGTGTGTCAGAAGAATTGCTCTACCGCGCATTAGTTGTCGCCAACCTCGTCACCATCCACCTGAAAACGGGGATCGGAAGGCTTTCCGCTTACTGCGGCGCAACCAGTGCCGGATGCGGTGCGGGTGCGGGTATCACCTACCTCTACGGCGGACGCTACCGCGAGATTGCCCACACCGTCGTCAACGCCATCGCCATCAATTCCGGCGTGATCTGCGACGGTGCAAAGGCAAGCTGTGCCGCAAAGATTGCCTCCTCCGTGGAGGCGGGGCTTTTAGGGATGCAGATGTTTTTGCACGGCAGCCAATTTAAGGACGGCGACGGCATCGTGACCAAGGGTGTGGAAAACACCATCCGCAACGTCGGCGAACTCGCGCGGGAAGGGATGAAGGAAACCGACCGGGAGATCATCCACCTGATGCTGCAAAAGATCGGCTGAAATCGGACGGCGAACCGGCGCTGGTATAATATCTGTCGATATTATACCATCTTCCTCCCAAACCCAAAGACTGCCCCGGCATACCCCGCCGCGCCGCTGACCCCCGCGACCAAAACGGCGCGCGAAAACTCTGCCGCTTCTCCCGCCCCGGCGGCAAAGGCCTGCGCCGACAAAAGACTGGTCGGCAGCCACCGCGCCACCCCCGGCAGCATCCCGGCAAGGTAACAGGCCACAACAAGCGCGGCAATCCCCGCAAGCACGCTTGTCCCGCTTTTTGCCACTGCGGAAACGAAAAGCAGCACGGCGGCCAGCCAAAGCCCAAACAGGTAGGGAAATACTGCCGCCAGCGCATAATGCGCCGTATTTTCCCCGCCCCAGAAATATAAATTGTAGCCTAATGTAATCCCAAAACAGAGCCAGTAGCCCGCTGTCCAGACAAGCGCCATAACAGCGCCTTTCGCGGCCACTACCGCATGCCTTGAAAGCCCCCTTGTCAACAGCGGGATCAGTGTCCCCCTCCGGCATTCGTTCGTCAGGCATCCGCCGAACAGGACGATAAATATCACCAGCGCCATCGGTATGTTTTTAAAAAACTGCGCCCAGGAAGCGGAAGCGTCCACCGTGACCGCAGAAACCGACAAACCGCTCCCCGCCAGCTCGTCCGCCATCTGCTCCATCAGCCACGGGGTCAGCTTTGCGATTGCCGGGTTCATTATGCCAAACAAAATAAAAACCACCAGCAAAATGGCCAATTTCCCTCCCCGCCAAAGCTCCGTACATTCCTTTTTAAAAAATGCAAAAAATCCGGATTTCATTTGCCTGCCTCCTCCCCATCCACAAGCCGGAAAAACATTTCTTCCAGTGTCCGCTCCTTCTGCTCGATGCGCCGGACCGCGATACCTTCGCGGACCAAGAGCGCCATCGCCGCAGGCATGGTACCCATCTCCGGCACAGCCTTCTTCCCTGAGACCGGCGCGGATGTCCTTTCCGGCGCACAGCCACTTTCCGGCACCCCGTAGGCAAGTGTCAGCGCATCCGTGCGCTTCCCGCCCGGCATCAGCCCCGCGAATTTTTCCAAATCCCCCGCGCACAAAAATTCAACCAGAAAACCCTGTGCCCCGCCCGCATCTTTTAATTCCTGCATCAGACCCTGCCTTACGAGCCGCCCTTTATGTAACACGGCGCACTCGTCGCAAATCCGCTCCACATCCGAGAGGATATGCGTTGAAAAAAGTACGGTGGTCTGACCCTTGAGCGATTGTAACAGCGCAAGGATTTCCCTGCGCCCCGCCGGGTCGAGCGCCGAGGTCGGCTCATCACAGATTAACAGCTTCGGGTTTCCGAACAATGCCTGCGCAATCCCAAGCCTCTGCTTCATCCCGCGCGAAAATCCCTGAATGCGCTGTTTTGTCTTTGCAAGCCCCACAAGCGCCAAAAGTTCTTCCGCCTTCCTCTTCCCCTCCTTTTTCGGGATGCCGGAAATCTCCCCGCACAACAGCAGATATTCTTCCGGTGTCAAAAACCCGTAAAACTCCGGCACGTCCGGCAGATAACCGATGAGCCGGTTGGTGCGGCTGTTCCCGAAGCTGACCAATTCCTGATCCACCCGGATTTCCCCCGCATCCGCATGAAGCAGCCCAAGGACCATCTTCATGGTCGTCGTCTTGCCCGCGCCGTTTTCCCCAACAAACCCAAATATGGCATGGTCCGGCACCGTAAGGCACAGATCATCCACTACCGTGCGTGTGCCAAAACGTTTTGTTACATGCGATAATTCCAGCATTTATTCCTCCCCCTGCTTTCCGAACACACAATAGAGAACCGGCCCCCAGAACTGCATCCCGACCAGGCTGAC
>CAYMGZ010000059.1:0-5632 GCA_964390095.1 uncultured Lachnospiraceae bacterium
AGGGAATCTTCAAAGTGGAGGTAATTCCGTTATGAACAAAGTAATCTTAGTAGGAAGATTGACAAGGGACCCGGAAGTCAGATATTCTCAGGGGGCGAGCGCCACGGCGGTCGCACGTTTTTCGATCGCGGTTGACCGCAGGTTTAAGCGCGAGGGGGAGCCGGATGCCGATTTCTTTAACTGCACTGCTTTCGGCAAGCAGGCGGAGTTCGTGGAGCGCTATTTAAGGCAGGGGATCAAGATGGTCGTTGTAGGGCGGATCCAGAATGACAATTACACGAACAAGGAAGGGCAGAAGGTCTACAGCGTGCAGGTCATGGTAGACGAGCTTGAGTTCGCTGAGAGTAAGAATGCATCGTCGGCGGGCGATGGCGGCGCGTTTTCGCAGCCGGCCGCAAGACCGACACCTAGTGCGGCAGTGAACGACGGTTTCATGAACGTACCGGAAGGTATTGATGAGGAACTTCCGTTCAACTAGGAATCGAACGGCACCTTTTGGTGCAAAAAGTTTTGATAGGATGGCAATGTTTTTTAATTGCCACGGACAGATTGAAACGATAAGGAGGAAATAGATATGCCATTTAATAAGGAAAAGGGCGCGGATAAGGGCGATTCTTCCATGAAGAGAAGGGTAACCCGCAGAAGGAAAAAGGTTTGTGTGTTCTGCGCGGACAAGACGGGCGCAGGCATCGATTATAAGGATGTAAACAAGCTCAAGAGGTTCGTTTCGGAGCGGGGCAAAATCCTTCCGAGAAGGATCACCGGAAGCTGCGCAAAGCATCAGAGGGCTCTTACCGTAGCCATCAAGCGTGCACGCCACGTTGCGCTGATGCCGTATACTTTGGAGTAAGATGGAAAAACACCGTGACAGGAAACTGCTGCGGTGTTTTTTTATGCGCGCGGACACCCGGATGAAGTATGTCAGCAAAGCTGACGGATGCCCGGCGCGCAGGTAAGGGGAAAGAAATATGTTTGGCCATGGTTGACAAAGACGGACAAGTGGGCTAAGATAAAACAGGAAGCGGAAATATCGTTTGTGGAAAGGGAGCAGCCAATGCAAGAAAAAGTGGGGGACCGCCGCCGGAGGGTTCGGTTTTTGTTGTTGTACACGGTGATTTTTATTCCGGTGTCTTTCATTGTTTTCCGGTATTTTTGGGATGGAAACCGGACTTTTTTGTGGATGCCGGACGGTTGGAGGCAGCATTATAAGGGGCTTTTGTATTATTCCAAATGGCTGCGGGAGGTTTTTTCGCGGCTGTTTGTGGAGCATACGCTGGAGCTGCCGGCGTTTAGTTTTAGCATCGGCTACGGTTCGGACGTGCTTACGACGCTGCACTATTATGTAATCGGCGACCCGCTGACGGTGTTTTCTGCATTTGTGCCGGAAGCGCACATGCTTTTCTTCTATGAGTTTTTGATTGTACTGCGCATCTATCTGGCGGGGGTTGCTTTTGCGTACTATTGTTTTTACCGGAAAAAAACAAATTGCCACGCGGTGCTTGCCGGGGCTTTTGTTTATATATTCTGTGCCTATGTGCTGTTTGCGGGTGTACGGCACCCGTATTTTATCAACCCGATGATTTATCTGCCCATTTTGCTTACCGGGGTGGAGAGGCTTTGGCGGGAGAAAAAGGCAGGGCTTTTTGTCGGCAGTGTATTTGTAAGTGTTGTAAGCAATTTTTACTTTTTCTATATGATTGTCCTGTTTACAGTGCTATATGTCGCGTTCCGTCTGGTTTCCGTTTATGGATGGCGGGGATGGAAGGAAATGCTTTTGGAAGTGGCAAAGCTTGCGGGCTACGCGGTCATTGGCGTGATGCTCGGGGCGGTGGTTTTGTTGCCGGTCATGGAATGTTTTGCGGGAAACCCGCGCCTGAACAACGGGTATGCGTTAAAAGATTTTTACAGCGGGCGTTATTACGGGGGATTTTTGGCGAGTTTTGTCACCTACGGTTCGCTCGGCCCGTGGACAAAACTCGGTTACGCGGTGGTTGCCGTGCCTTCGGTTGCCTCGCTGTTTGTGGGGATTGTGGCGCAAAAGATGCATGGGTGTGCGGATTTTGGGAAAAAGGGGGTCTCCCGGACGGCGCTTGGGGTTTCGTTCCTTTTGCTCACCCTGTTTTTCCTGCTTCCGTCCGCGGGCTATGCGATGAATGGTTTTGCTTACGTTTCTAACCGATGGGGTTGGGGGTTTAGTGCCTTGGTTGCTTTTATTGTCGTGGTGGAATGGGAAAATCTGTTCTGCGCGGGCTGGAAGCGTTTTGGGGCCGTGGCGGGGATTTCCGCCCTGTACGGTATTTTTGCATATTTGCTTGCAAAAAAATCTGCCCCGTCCGTTTTGCCAAACTTCAAAGCGGCATTGTTGGTTTTGTTTTTATCCCTTTTTTGTATGGCGGCAGCGACATGGTTTTTCACAGGGAATGGAAAAATTTGGAAAAATAAAATGAAAAAAGGGGCGGATGCCCCAACCCCAAGAAGGCATTTTTGGGAGTTGCCCTATTTCCTGCCACAGAGCATGCTGTTTTTGCTTGTGCTTGTCAATGTCGGCGCGACGGCGTATTACACATACTCGGAAAAACAGGCGGACTACGCTTCGGAATTTAAAATGAGGAGCCGTTTCCAAAAGGATTTTGCAAAGTCGGAATCCGAGGCAATCATGGCCGCAAGCGCGGATGAGACGGAATTTTTCCGCTATACCGGCCGTGACCTGATCCCGAATGTCTCGCTTAAAAGCGGGCTGCACAACACGCAGTTTTATTGGAGTCTCGGAAACGGGGCAGTCATTGAATTTTTTGAGGAACAAAAGCTGCCGCAGGGCTCGGCGTTTAATTATATGGGCCTGGATGACCGGGCGGCGCTGTGTGCGCTTGCTTCCGTGAAATACTATGTCACGGGGGCGCAGGAGGAGGGCTATGCGCCATACGGTTTTGGGAAGGTGGCATTGCCGGCGGAGTGGGAGGAAAAATACCATGTGTACCAAAACCCGTCTGCACTCCCGTTTGGTTATACGTACCAAAATTATATCCTGCGCGAGGATTTTTTGGCGCTGGGGGCGCTTGCAAGGCAGGAAGCCATGCTGCAGGGGGTTGTGCTGTCAGAGCCTGTTTCCGGCTATGGGGCGGTGGAACCTGTGTGGACGGGTGTGGAGATGGAGATTACCGAAAATTACAACAGGGAAAAGACGGTGAGGACCGCATCGGGCTTTGAGACAAACCGGAAAAATGCGGTGGTGACCTACACGTTTGACGGGCTGCCAAATTGTGAGACTTATCTGGTGATTTCCGGGCTGTATTATGATTGGGAACAAGATCCTACATGGAAGGATGAGGACCAGGTCATGACAATGACTGCCAAGGCAAAGGATGAGGCAGGTAACACTTTAATAAAAACGTTTAAGTATCTGGGCAAGGGGCAGGATCATTACAATGGGCAGCATGATTTTGTGATCAATCTTGGCTATCGTGAGAGCAAGTGTGTTTCCGTATCCCTTACTTTCCCAAAGGACGGAAAATACCGTCTGGATGACGTGAAGGTGGTCTGCCAGCCGATGGAATGTTATGATGCGGCATTGCGTGAGCTTGGGGGCGAGGTGCTGATGGAGGTCGATCTGCACGATGACAACGCGGTTACGGCAACGAGCCGTGTTACGGGGAAGATTACGTTATCGGAGCCTAAATTTTTGGTGCTTTCCATCCCGTATTCCAAGGGGTGGAGTGCGTATGTCGATGGCGAAGAACGGGAGGTGCTGCAGGCAAACACGATGTTTTGTGCGCTGGCGCTTCCCGCCGGGACACATGAAATCGAGCTGCGCTACCATACGCCGGGGCTTGCGGCGGGGATGGCGGTGTCGGGAGCCGGGCTGCTTGTGTGGGTTTTGTGTTTGGTGACAGCTAAGGTAAGGAGGAAAGAAAAAGGCAGCAAAACGAAACCGGTGAAAATTAAGAAGATAGGATCGTAAAACAAAAAACAGGAGGGCTGTGCCCATGTACAAAATCTACATGACAAACAACAATATCATACATGAGGAAACGACTGCCGTTCCTGGCTGCTGGATCAATATGGTCAGCCCGAACGCACAGGAATGCGAACAGGTGTGCGGGATGCTCGGGGTGTCGATTGACATGCCGGATATGCTGGCGGCGCTGGATGAGGAGGAAAGTGCGCGCGTTGAGCTGGAGGATGGCTACACGTTGATTCTGGTGGACATCCCGACGCTTGAGTTGCGGCATGAGAAGGAAGTTTACACCACCATCCCGCTCGGCATCATCCTGACGCAGCAGCATATTATTACCATCTGTGGCAAGGAGACACCGATCCTGCAATTTTTCCAGACCGGGCGGATGAAGGAATTCAGCACGAAAAAGAAAATGCGGTTTGTGTATCAGATTTTGTTCCGCATCGCGGCACTTTACCAGAACAACTTGCGCATCATTGACAAGAAACGGATTGAGATCGAAGGGAAGGTGGAAGGGGATACCGAGGATTTTGACCTCATTGAGCTGCATGAGCTGGAATCAACGCTTGTATATTTCGCGACTTCCCTGCGCGCAAACGGCGTTGTGCTTGACCGCCTGACGCGCTACAAGAGGCTTGAGCAGTACCCGGATGACCAGGAGCTGCTTGACGATGTCATTGTCGAGAACAAGCAGGCCATTGAGATGACCTCGATTTACCGTGATATCATCAAAGGTACAAGGGAGCTGCTTTCGTCCATTATTGACAAACGTTTGAACAATGTGATGAAATATCTGGCAACCATCACGATCATCATGGCAATCCCGACAATCATTTCCGGTTTTTACGGGATGAATGTCAAAAACAGCAGCATCCCGTTTGCGGGGCATCCGTTCGGCTTTGCGATCGTGGCGGCGATGACGGTGGTGATTGTGCTTGTGGTGCTGATTGTGTTGCGGAAGAAAAAAATGCTGTGAGGTTTTGCGCTATCCCGCCGTATCCTGTGTTACCGGATGCGGCGGGATATGATATGCAGGGTTTTACTTTCCTTCAAGAAACCGGAAAATTTCCCGGCAGTATGCCTTTACAATACGGTCTTGGCTGTTATAAATCTCGTGTTTTGTGCCGCGCCAAGTGCGGTATCTGACACCGGGGAGGTTTTTTTGGAAGGCGGCGATGCGCGCACGCGGTACATATATATCATGTTCCGCCTCAAAGAGCAGGACGCGCGCTTTTATTTTTGCGGTTTCCGTTGGGGAGATGGCGCGGGCCGCGGCGCGCAGGGAGGTGTAAAGCCAGGCGTAATCCCCGCCGCCGAGCTGGAATTCTTTTGTGGCCTTGCGCAGTTCGTTGTAGCGGTCAAAGCGCGCATGGCTTGTGGTGGCACTTTTTTCAAAGATCTCGTCCGGCAGGAAATCATGCTGCCCGATGGTGTAGTGCTCCCCCCGGCCGATGCGCTTCATGAAACGGGAGAGCAGGAGCATGAGGGGGGTTGGGACTCCGCCCGCCTTGATGCCGAACATCGGGGAGGAAAGGATACATTTGGAAAAAATTTCCGGATGCAGCTCGATGTAGCGCGCGGCGATGGCTAGTTAAAATGCGTGGCGGAGCGAATAGAGGTCTAGCTTGCGCACGTTTGAGACATAGTCAATGATTTAATTTTCTGAAAGTTCTACAT
>CAYMGZ010000059.1:5642-10592 GCA_964390095.1 uncultured Lachnospiraceae bacterium
TACGATGTGGTCAAGGTCGCCCACGTAATCCGCGTCAAAATTTTCCACATGGATTTTGTGTGGGTTTTTTACTTCGCGGAATGACCTGCCATGCCCCCGGTGGTCGTAGGTGAGTACGGAATAGCCCCGGCAAAGGAAATAATAGATGAGTTCATGGTATTTTGTGCAGGTCTCCGTATAGCCGTGGCAGAGCACGATCAGGCCGCGCGGCCGGGCTTTGGTGGATGGTTCCTGATAAAGCTCATAATAAAGTTCCTTTCCCGCGGCGATGGCAAGTTTTCCTGCATGGCGGCGCGCATCGAGGAATTCCTTGCCCTCGTGTGAGAAAAAGTCAATGATGTTATTTTCAGAAATAAATTCTTTCATTGTTCCGCTCCTATATAAGTTCTGTAGTGTCCCTCCCGGCACCGATACCAGGGAAGGGGTACTGCTGTTTTGTGGTGTTTTGGCGCAGTTTAAAGGAATCCGCCGTCAAACGCGACCACCTGCCCGGTCAGGTAGGTGGGGCTTTTTGCAAGCTGCCATACGGCATCGGCGACCTCCGCGCAGCTTGCCATGCGCCCGGCGGGGATTTCATCGGCCAGGGCGGCAAGTTCCGCAGGGGTTAGGTGCGCGCGGTTCATTGCGGTGTCCACGACCCCGCAGGCAAGCGCATTGACGGCGATGCCCGTGGGCGCGAGTTCTTTTGCGAGCGCGCGGGTAAAGCCGTTCACCCCGCTTTTGGCGGCGGAGTAGGCGGCTTCGCAGGAAGCCCCGCAGATGCCCCAGACGGAAGAAATGTTGAGGATGCGCCCGGTGCCCCGGCGCACCATGCCGGGAACGGCAAGGTGGCAGCAGTGCAGGACGGAGATGAGGTTGGTATCGATCAGGTGCATGTATTCGGAAGGCGATGATTCCGTAAAAAGCCCAAGGGAAGCAATCCCGGCATTGTTGACAAGGATGCCCGGTGTGCCCCAGTCTTTTTCGAGTGCCGTAAAAACTTCCCGCATGCTTTCGTAGGAGGAAACATCGGCGAGGAAGGGGCGGCAGGCGACATGAAGGGCGCGGATTTCGTCCGCCGTGGCGGCAAGTTCCGCTGCGCTCTTGTTTGCCGTGATGGCGGTGTCATAGCCTTCCGCCGCAAATTTTAACGCGATGGCGCGCCCGATTCCACGGGAAGCGCCGGTGATGAGTACGGTTTTATGTTCCATATGGTTTTCCCTTTCGGTTGGGGTGTATGGTTTGTATGGTCCATCCGTGGTTCCATTTGGGAAAAATCCCTATTTCATCCGGGCGGATGCCATCATTATAGGATGTTTTTGGAAAATGTGCAAGGGGGCGATGATGTTTGGAAGGCTGGACTGTTACGGTTTTGGAAAGTGCCAAAACCAAGAAAAAGTTTCCCGCTTGACAGAAAATCGGGGGCGGGCGTATACTGGAAGCATTGGTTTGTGCCTGGCGTTTTTTGCCGGGCAGGGTTTTTGCCGGAAGAAAGGGTGAGCATATTTTGAAAGGATATTTGGCAACAGGGATTTTTTGGGTTTTTGGGTTTTTGCTTGTGAGTCTTGGCTTTTTGGGGGGATACTATGCGGTGCAGAATTTTTTTGCCGTGCCGGGGGAGGTTTCGGCGTTTGTAAGGGAGTACCGGGGAGGGGAATATCTGCGGGATGGCAAGGGGGATGCGTTTGTGGATATCCGGGAAAAAAAGAAGGGGCAGAATGGCAGTGCTGCCCCGGCGGCGGTGCGGCTTGATATTTTTTATGTTTTGAAGGAGAAACCGGAAGCGTTTGTCAGTGTTTTGGATACAGGGGCGGGAACGTGGAGCCTTTACACGATTCCGTCTGACGCGCATGTTGTGCTTGGGGAGACGCGCTACCAGAGGCTTTCGGCGCGCTTCCCGGCATTGCCGCAAATGTTTGAAATTGGTATATTGCAGGAGTATATGGGGGAGGAGCAGGCGGCGGGCGTGCTTGCGGAGGTGCTTTCCGACATGCTTTTTTGCAATTTTAAGACTGTGGTGGCATGTACGGAGGATGAACTTGCCGGCTGGTGTACCAAGAGTGGGGGGAAATATGTTCCCACGCAGGAAGTCATGGACTTTTTTGGCAAAAGCCCGCAACAAAGGCAGGTTTGGGAGAAGTTTGCGGCGGCAGAGGATACGGGGCTTTGCTATTATGCGGAGACCATTGGCATGCTGCGGCAGCAGGATATCTGCACAGGGGAGATTGCCGGGCAGCGGGAGGGCGATGGCTACCGTCTGGATGAAAATACCGCGAGGCGGCAGATGGCGGGAAGCGGGTTGTGAAACATCCGAGAAGGAAGGAATGGATTATGGGGAAAGGAAAGTGCCGATGGGCAGTGTTGCTTGTGTTGGTATTGGCGCTTGTCGGAAGCCTGTGCTACCGGGCAGGGCGGGCGGACGGGGCGGGGAGCGGCGTTCCCGGCTCCGTCGGTGACCCGTTGATCACGAAATCATATTTGGAGGAACGGCTGTCCGAGGTGGGCGGGGGAAGCACTTCCCGTTTTACAAAAGTGACACTGACACGCGGGGAAGAGATCACCCTGGACGCGGGGAGCGAGCTTGTGCTCTATAGCGGCAGTGCAGCCGTGGCCGGCAGTGCGGGGTTAGTCAACCTGACAACGGGGGAACTCTTCAAGCGGGGGAATTCCGTTGTGCGTTACCATCTCTACCTTGCGCCGGAAGACGGCTGTGGGATTGCCGCGGACACGAATGTGACCGCCTATGTCTGCGGTGGGTATAATAAAAAAAATTAATGGGAAACTGAGAATGGCAGATGCGAGGGGCAGATGCGGAACTCAAAAACAGCATCTGCCCGCACAGTGCCGGAAAGGGATTTCGGGGAGCAGGGCGGACAGAAATGCCTTTCCACGGTCATTGGTAGTGGGAGGGCAGATGCGGAACTCAATATGGAGGATTTGTTTATGTTAGCGGATTGGGAAGGCCACAAAATAAGGAACTGGGTCGCGCTCATCATCGGTGTATTCTTGATTGCGATATCCGTCAACTGGGTGTATGACCCGGCGGGCATGGTAACGGGCGGCGTGACGGGGCTTGGTATTTCAGTAAAATATCTGTCGGGGAAGTTTTTGCCGTTTGAGATCCCTGTGTGGCTGACAAACCTTGCGTTCAACATCCCGCTCCTATTTTTGGCATGGAAATTGTTAGGAAAAAAATTTATTTTAAGGACCCTGATTGCGACAGGCCTTTTGTCACTGTTCATCTACCTGATCCCATACCTCCCGGTTTTTGAGGGGGATGCGCTGCTTGCCTGTGTGTTTGGCGGCGTGATCGCCGGGGCCGGGATGGGGCTGGTGCTTGCAACCATGTCAACAACGGGTGGGACGGATGTGCTCTGCATGTTGCTGCATGTAAAGTTAAAGCATATTTCGGTGCCGAGGCTGCTCAATATCGTGGACGGCATTGTGGTCGTGACCGGCGTGTTTGTCTTTGGGATCAACAAGGCGCTCTACGCCGTTATTTCCGTGTACATTGTTTCAAAGGTTTCGGACAGCATCATGGAAGGCATGAAATTCGCGAAGATGGCCTATATCATATCGGAGCGCTATGAAGAGATCGCCGAGCGTATCCTGAATGTGATTGACCGCGGCGTGACGGGGCTTTCCGCGACCGGGATGTACTCGAACAAAGAGCGGAAAGTATTATTCTGTGTTGTCTCGAAGAAGGAGATGGTGGAGGTTTTGGAGATCACACACCGGATCGACCCAAAGGCTTTTGTGATTGTGAGTGATGTCAGGGAAGTCATGGGGGAAGGTTTCCTCGAATATAGACAATAAATTTGTAAAAATTAACAAAAATTTGGTTAAGAATGGGGATGACGGTTTTCATATATGCAAATTAGACAAAATGTCAAAACGTTATTTGTGTAATTGCCCTATGGTTTTTTTGTTTTTTTTGTTGTAAAATATAAACAGACAGTTGAGCCGGTTCGATTAGGCAAAAAAACAACTTTGTTGAATGAAAGAAAATTGAGGAGGAACAGAAATGGCAAGCTTATCGTTAAAGAATATTAACAAGACCTATCCGAACGGATTTGTCGCTGTTAAAAATTTCAATCTTGAAGTGCAGGACAAGGAATTTATCATTTTCGTAGGTCCTTCCGGATGTGGGAAATCCACGACACTCCGTATGATCGCAGGTCTTGAGGAGATCACAGGCGGTGAGCTCTGGATCGGTGATAAGATTATGAACGATGTTGAGCCGAAAGACCGGGATATCGCGATGGTATTCCAGAACTACGCTTTGTATCCACATATGTCAGTATATGACAACATGGCTTTCGGTCTGAAACTGAGGAAGACCCCGAAAGACCAGATTGACAAATTAGTACATGAGGCAGCAAAAATCCTTGATATCGAACATCTCTTAGACCGTAAGCCAAAGGCTCTTTCCGGTGGTCAGAGGCAGCGTGTGGCGATGGGCCGTGCGATCGTGCGTAACCCGAAGGTATTCCTTATGGATGAGCCTCTTTCCAACCTCGATGCAAAACTCCGTGTCCAGATGAGAATTGAGATCTCCAAGCTCCACCAGAGACTGGAGACCACTATTATCTACGTTACCCATGACCAGACAGAGGCTATGACACTTGGTACCAGGATCGTTGTTATGAAGGACGGTGTCATCATGCAGGTGGATACCCCGCAGAACCTTTACGACAGGCCGGATAACCTCTTTGTTGCAGGTTTCATGGGTTCCCCGCAGATGAACTTTGTGGACTGCAAAGTCGTAAAGAATGGTAATGATGTCATGCTCATGTTTGGTTCCCACTCCATCCGTGTTCCGGATGAGAAGGCAAAGAAGCTGATCGCGGCGGGCTATGATGACAAGACGGTTGTCCTTGGGATCCGTCCGGAGGATGTAAAGGATGAGGAGGCGTTCATCAGCAAATCCCCGGAGAGCGTGATCGAAGCAACGGTAAAGGTATACGAGCT